>NZ_JACGMO010000021.1:0-74170 GCF_015354745.1 Micromonospora sp. S-DT3-3-22 | reverse complement strand
ACTCGCCGTGGCGGCCGGCGCCGGCGGCGAAGCGGGCCGCGCCGGCCAGCGCGTCGGCCGCGAGCGAATCCATCCCGTAGGCGAGTTCGGTGGCGAGCGCCTCCGGCTCGGGCCGCTCCTCCCCGGCCAGCACCGACGCCCGGTCGTTGCGCAGGCAGGTCTGCGGGTGCCGGGCGATCTCGGCGGCCAGCCGCTCGGCCGCCGCCCGTGCCTCACCCGGCGCGACCACCCGGTTCACCAGCCCCATCGCGTACGCCTCGTCGGCCGGCACCGGACGGCCGGTGAGGATCAGGTCCATCGCCCGGCTCCGGCCGATCAGCCGGGGCAGCCGCACCGTGCCGCCGTCGATAAGCGGCACCCCCCAGCGTCGGCAGAACACCCCGAGGACCGCGTCCGACTCGGCGACCCGCAGATCGCACCAGAGCGCCAGCTCCAGGCCGCCGGCCACCGCGTACCCGGAGATCGCCGCGATGACCGGCTTGGACAGTGACATCCGGGTCGGACCCATCGGGCCGTCGCCGTCGGGCTCGACCCGGTTGCCGCTCGGCGTGCCGATCGCCTTGAGGTCGGCACCCGAGCAGAACGTGCCGCCCGCACCCCAGAGCACCGCGACCCGGGCGGCCGGGTCGGCCTCGAACGCACGGAACGCGTCGGCGAGCGCCCGTGCGGTCGGCCCGTCGACGGCGTTGCGGGACGCCGCCCGGTCTAAGATCACCGTGGTCACCGCCCCGTCCCGGACAACATGCACCGCCATCCCCCCAGCATCCCGCATCCCCCCGGCCGGGGCGCGCGGTGGTGGGCCGATGTTGCGGTGCCCCGGCGGCGTCGATACCGCTACCTGGCCGCCGTTGAGTCGATCGAGCCAGGGGACCCGGATTGGTGCCGGTCGCCCGGTTTGCGACCCGGTCAGCCGGGAAGTCGGACAGGGTGCGAGCGTTGATGACGAAACTCGAACAGGCCACCGCGCTGGACCGCACCGGAGACCGGTTGCAGCGTGCCGTCCAGGCGACCCTGCGCCCGCAGCGGGTCCGCGACCTGCTGCACGGCGTCTTCCTGGGCCATCCGCTGCACCCGGCGATGGTGCAGGTGCCGGTCGGTGCCTGGATCAGCGCCGCAGTGGTCGACCTGCTCCCCGGCCAACGTCGGGCGGCCACCGCGCTGGTCGCGCTGGGCACCGTGAGCGCGGTTCCCGCAGCCGTGGCCGGGCTCAACGACTGGGCGGAACTCTCCCGGGACCAGCGCCGGGTGGGACTGGTCCACGCCGCCGCCAACACCGTCGGCCTGACCCTGTACGCCGGCTCCCTCGCGGCCCGGTTGACCGGTCGGCACGGCGTCGGGCGGGCACTGGCCTACCTGGGGCTGGGCGCGGCGAGCGCCGGGGCGTACCTCGGTGGGCACCTGGCGTACAAGCAGGGGGCGCAGGTCAGTCAGAGCGTCTCCGAGCTGCACCGGATGGGCGACGGGTGGCGGCCGGTGGCCGAGCTGGCCGGGTTGCCGCAGCGCAAGCTGGTGACCCGCGAGGTGGACGACGTCTCGGTGATCCTCTACCGGCACGGCGACGAGGTCACCGTCATGTTGGAGCGCTGCCCGCACCAGAGCGGCCCGCTCGGCGAGGGCGAGGTACAGGAGATCGACGGGCACACCTGCGTGGTCTGCCCCTGGCACGGCTCGGCGTTCCGGCTCAACGGCGGCGAGGTCGTCCACGGCCCCTCTGCCACCGACCAGCAGATCCTCCCCACCCGCGTGGTCGACGGCACCCTCCAAACCCGCCTCCCCTGACTGTCCCCCTGCCCCCGCCCCCACCTCGCCCCGTTCCACGTCGCCCCGCCCTCGCCTTGGAGGTTGATCAAGAGGTTTGCGTCAAAGTCGATCTTCAACTTGACGCAAACCTCTTGATCACCGGGGCCAACGAGGGCAGCGGACGGTGGGCGGGCGGCAGGGTGGGGCGTTCGGGCGGGGTCAGTCGCGGCGGTGGCGGCCGGTCACCAGGTCCCGGGCGGCGGAGGCGCGGCTGCCCATCGAGCGGCCCGGGGTGCGGCCGGTGGTGCGGCCGGTGGTGGTGCGGTTGGTGGACATCCGGGCGGCGGCGATCCGGGCGGCCGAGGTGCGGCCGGCGGTCACCCGGACGGGGCGGCGACGCAGGCCGAGCACCGCACCGATCTGCGCGCCGACGATGCTCGCCACGGCCAGTACCGCCGAAACGGCCAGCGGCCTGTTGATCGTGTCGTCCGGGGTGGCCCGGGACGCCCCGGCGGCCATCGCCGGTGGCACACCGACCGGCCGTTCGGCGGGCGGTTGGGCGGTCTGCGGGGTGGCCGTCTGCGGCGTGGCCGGTCCGATCTTCCCCGGCTTCGGGGTGGCCGGACCGGTCGGCTTCGAGGCGGCGGGCCCCGTCGGCTTCGGGGTGGCGGGTCCGGTCGGCTTGCCCGGGGTGGCAGGCGCACCCTGGTGCTGCGGGTCGGCCTGGCCGCCGGGGGTGGTGGCGGGCGGGCGCGGGGACGGCTTGCGGGGCGTACCCGGGACGAGGTGGCCGCTGGCGTGCCGGCGGGCTCCGGTGTCGTCGGCCTCGGCGGGGAGCCTGATGAGCTGACCCGGCCTGATCCGGTCGGCGTCGTGCAGGTCGTTGAGCCGGGCCACCTCGGGGTAGCGGTCGAAGTCGTCCAGGTAGCGTTCGGCGACCTCGCCCAGGTAGTCGCCCCGGGCCACCCGGTAGACCGGCTTCGCGGCAGGCTTCTCGGCACCGGGGACGGGACCGAGGCCGGTGCCGGGGGCGGCGCTGAGGGCAGCGCCGCCGATGCCGGCGCTGGGGGCGGCACCCAGGCCGGTACGGGAGGTGTCCAGCGTCGTCGCCACCCCGGTACCGGCGGCGGCCGGCATCGGCTGGGTCAGGGTCACCGCCGCGCTCGCCGCCGGACTCGCTGCGATGATCAACGCGACCGAGCCCAGCAGGGCCGCCGCCGCCCGCTGCTGCCGGCGCATACCGGGCAGCCGGGGTGTCTGCCGGCGGGTCACCTGGGCGCCGATCTCCACCAGTACGGAGAAGGCGAACGTCGCCCAGCCGAACCAGCCGACCAGCGCGAGCGCCCGGATGAAGAGCTGTCCGTCGTCGCGGCTGGTCAGTACGGTGCCGACCTCGGTGAGGGTGGGCAGGTGGTCGGGCAGCGGGTTGCCGGCGAAGGCGAGCAGCGCCACCGGCGCGCCGACCAGCAACGCCATCAGGACCACCAGCGACCCGAAGCCGGTGAGCAACTGGCCGGTACGTCGGGCGGTGGAACCACGGGGTGTGGTCATGCTGCCCTCCTTCCTGCGGTCTGCCGGTGCGGGGGCACCGGGTGCGTGGGCCGACGGGTCCGCCGGGCCAGCGGGTTCATGGTCGGTCGGTGAGGGTGCGGGCGGTCGCCTCGCCGGCGACGGTGACGGTGCGGTCCATGCCGATCAGGCCGAGCAGGTGCCGGCGGTAGACGACGGTGACGCGTACCCGGATCTGCTTCTCGCCGGCCACCACCGGGAAGCTGACCTGTTGGCCGGTCACGTCGGAGTTGCCCCGCAGGTACTGCGCGACGGCCGCGCGGGCACCCGGCTCGTCGATCACCTTGGGCCGGCCCTCGATCGCGGCTGCCCGGTCGATCACCTGGCCGCCGCTGCGGGCCGCCTCGGCGGCCAGGTCGTCGGCGCGTTGCAGGGTACGTAGCTGACCCGCGCCGTCGTACGCGACGCCGATCACCGCCAGCACGCCGATCATGGCGACGGCCAGGAACAGGCTGATCCGGCCCTCGTCACCGGTGGGGCGGGCGGTCACTGCCGGCTCCGGTAGCGGTCCAGCGGGGAGCCGAACGTGGCCTCGACCCGCTTGTCGCCCATCGGCAGCCCGGGGAAACGCATCCCGGCGAAGGAGACCGTGCAGCTGACCCGGACCCAGATGCTCACCGGTTCGCCGAGTTGGCTGCGGAACGCCGTGCCCAGCGACGTGTGGTCGGAGTTGCGGGTGGAACCCCAGACCGTGACCTGGGGTGCGCTCGTGCAGTTGAGGCCCCGCCAGTCGAGCTGCCGGCGGGCGGCCGACCGGGCGGCGCTCTCCGCCGTGCCGGCGTCGCGGGCGATCGAGGCGGCCCGCGCGGCGTCGTGGGCCGCCGCCTCCACCGCCTCGTCGGCGACCGCGACCCGGCCGGCCACCCCGGCCAGCATCAGCAGCGCGAGGAACGCCGGGGCGAGCACCGCCACCTCCACCGACACCGATCCCCGGGTACGCCCCGCAGCACGGTCCACCGGCACGTCGCCCGGGATGCGCCCGGCGGCGTGCACGACCATCTCGGCGGGGCAGCCGGATCGCGGGGCGTGGGCGACGGCCCGATCCCCCTGGGCGGGCCGGGTCAACAGGTCACGCCAGGTTCGCCCGGTGCGCCGGGGCGGGTGGCCGGTCACGGGTTCGTCCACCGTTCGACGGTGCCGTGGGCGGTCTGCCGGACGTCGAACCGGACGGCCGGGATGACGCTCAGGGATTTCCCGGTGACCGTGCAGGTCACCTCGGTCGCGGTGGTGGCGCAGGTGGTCTTCGCGCCGACCAGCCAGTCCCCGGCGGCACCCAGGAAGTGCCTGGCGCGGGCCTCGCCCGCCCCGGCCGGCGCCTCCAGGACCCGTTGCGCGTTCACCCCGCTCTGGGCGGCGTGCATCGCCGTCGACCGGGCCACGAACCAGGCGGCGATCTGGATGGAGCCGAAGAGGAGCACCAGCACCGCCGGCATCACCACGGCCAGTTCCACGGGGTTGGCCCCCCGGTCCGTACCCCCGGCGGTGAGCCGGCGGCGGGCGGCCCGACCGGCGGCGCGGAGCCCGGCCGGCACGGCACGCCCGGCGTCGGGTGCGCGCAGGGGTGCGCGCCGGGACCGGGCGGTGGGGGCCGTCCGGTCCCGACACGAGATGGCCAGGGGGATGCGGGTCACGGGTTCGCGATGCTGTTCATCCAACCCTCGGCCTTGGTCTTGACCAGGGCGGTGACTGCGGCTGCGGCAACCACCAGGCCGGCGATGATCACGGCGGTCGGGACGGGACTGTCGCCCCGCTCCGCCTCGCGGCGTAGCTCGGCCAGCCGGGCCACGGTGGTCACGTAGAGGAAGGTGACGAGGTGCATGGCGGGACTCCTTGGGGAGGTGGACTACTCAGAGGCGGGCGACGAACGGATAGAGGACGAACGCCAGCAGCACGAAGACCAGCAGCGAGCCGGGAATGTCCAGCCGGCTGGTGACGCCCTCGGCGCGGGCCAGGTTGTCGGTGCGGATCTGGTCCCGGAGCGACTCGGCGCGGCTGCGCAGCGTCTCGTGCACCTGGGCGCCCTCGCTGCCGGAGGACCGCATGATCGCCCCGACGTCGCCCAACTCCGGGATGCCGATCTTCTCGGCCAGGTCCTGAAGCTCGTCCCAGGGCGAGTGCATCTGCATCTGGGCGATCCGCAGCGACTCCCGGATGCGGGCGAAGACCCAGCCGTCGCAGACCGCCGCCGCGCGCTCCAGCGACTGCACCGGGCCGTGCGCCGCCGACAACTGCAACGCCACCAGGTCCAGGTAGGTGCAGACGGCCGCGCGGAACTCCTCCCGGGCGGTGTCCGCCTTGGCCAGCACCGTGCGGTGCGCGAGCAGCGCACAGACCAGCGCCAACCCCAGACTGCCCAGCACCGGTACGACCACCGGCATGCTCACCCCGGCCAGGAAGAGCAGCGCCCCCGCCACCGTCGGGGTGGCCAACCCGACCAGGGCGGAGAGCAGGATCGACATGGCGTACTGCTCGGGGGTCTGGTCGAGCAGGGCGAGCTGGCGGTGCGGCGGGCTGAGCCAACGGGAGAAACCACCCAGCCAGTCCGGGCCCCGGCTGGCTGCGACGGCGGTGCCCGGGGGTTGGTGCAGCCGGCGCAGGGCGGGGCCGAGCGCCGGGGAGGCCGGCAACGCCTCCCGGACCAGCAGGAACAGGCCGAGCCCGATGGTCGCCCCGCCGAGCACCGCGATGGCGAGCTGCCAGTTGAGGATCACGCGACCACCTCCGCCGGGTCGGGCCTCGGCAGGAACCGGGGCGGCGGCGGGGGCTGGCTCATCGCGCGCACCCAGGCCAGCAGGCCGATGAACGCCGCCCCGAGCACCGCCATCAGCACCTGGCCGAACACCGTCCCGTACGGCCGGACGTACTCGGTGTTGATCAGCCCGTACGCCAGCACGGCCAGGGTCATCCCGGTGAGGAAGCGGACCGCGAACCGGGGCTGGGTGCGCTTGGCCTCCACCTCGCGTCGGGTGGCCACCTCGGCGGAGGCGGCCGACGCGATCGAGCCGAGCACGTCACCGAGGCGTTCACCCCGGTCGGTCAGGTGCAGGATCAGCGCCGCGACCACCTGGTCGCAGACCGGGTCACCGATCTCGTCGGCGAACGCCAGCAGGGCGGACCGGGCCGTCCAGCCGGCCTGGAGCCGGGCGGCGAGCAGCCGCACCTCCTCCTGGATCTCGTCCGGGACGGTGGCGATGGTGGTGATGATCGCCTGCTGGAGGCCCTGCCCGGTGCTGGAGACGTCCTTGAGGCGGCGGGTCCACTCGCCGACCGCCTCGATCCGGGTGATCGCCCGCTGTTCGGCCCGGCCCACCGCGAACAGCCACGGCACCCCCGGCACCGCCGCCGCCACGATCAACCCCACCACCGGCAGCCCGGTCAGCAGGAACGCCAGCGCCCCCGCCACCGCCGCCGCGCCCAACATCATCTGGTGCGCCCGCTGGTCCCGCCGGTTGGTGCCCGGGCCGAGCCAGAGCCGGCTCAGCCCGGTGGTCGAGTTCCGGGCCGGCCGGGTCGGCTTGGTGGTGCCGAACAACGCCACCACGGCCAGCACCATCCCGCCGACGCAGGCCGCGCCGGAGACCACCGCGAGCAGTTCGATGGTGCTCATCGGCGTACCGCCGGGGCGAGACGGCTGTGCCGGGGCCGACGCCACGCGCCCGCCCCGGCCTCGATGAAACGGGACAGCAGCCGGGCGTCGTAGCCGACCCGCAACAGTTGACCCCGGACCCGTTCCGGCAGGTGGCGGGGGATGGCCCGGCCGTCCGGGCCGGGCCCGAACACGGTGGTGGTGGTGATCCGGTTGGCGTCGCCGACCCCGATCACCTCCTCCACGTGGGAGACGAACCGGTGCTTGCGTCCGCCGATCGCGGTCTCGTCCTCGACCGTCACGTAGACGATCAGGTCGAGGGCGTTGCCGGCCATCCGGCGGGCCTGGTCGACGGTCATCTCCCGGCCGTGCGCCAACGCCAGCTCGATGATCCGCTCGCTCACCCCGGCCGGGGTACGGGCGTGGATGGTGCACATCGAGCCCCGGCTGGTGGTCATCGCCTGGAGCATCGGCACGATCTCCCGGGACCGGACCTCACCCACGATGATCCGCAGCACGCCCATCCGCAGCGACACCGGGATCAGGTCGGCGATGCTCACCTCACCGGCCGGCCGGCCGTCCAGCCCGCGTTCGCCGTGCCCCTCCCGGGACTCGAAGCTCATCACCGCCCGGTGCTTGTCCCCGCGCCGGGCCGGCAGCAGCTCCCGGCTCTCCTCCAGCAGCACGTACGGCTCGTCGGGCGGGATCTCGTCCATCAGCGCCCGGATGACCGTGGTCTTGCCGGCCCCGGCCAGCCCGGCGACCATGATGTTCAACCCGGCCCGCATGGACGCGCGGAGGAAGTCGCGCAACAGCGGGTCGATCATCTCGTCCAGATCGGGGCGGCTGCCGGCCAGGTCGTCGAGGCTGACGTCCAGCGTGTTGTGCTTACGGATCACCGCGTAGGGGCGGTGGCTGACCAGGAACACCGCCGCCAACCGGCTGCCGTCGGGCAGTTGCAGGTCCAGCGTCGGCTTCGAGGTGGACAACGACCGCTCGGTGGCCCCGGCCCGGCGGGCCGCCGCCTGGAGGATCTCCACCAGCTCGTCGTCGCTGTCGGCGATCGGCTCACCCCAGTCGACGCCACCGCCGTGCCGGGTGATGCGCACCTGGTCGCAGCCGAGGATGTGCACCTCCTCGATGGTGTCGTCGACCAGCAGGGTCTGTAGCCGGCCAAGCCCGACCAGTTCGGCGGTCACCTGGTCGAGCAGGGTCCGTTCCTCGTCGGCGCTGAGCGGGGTGCCGGCCCGGCGTACCGCGTCGGCGTAGCCGGAGACCACGGCGACGGCGAGCCGGGCCCGCTCGACCTCCTCGGCGTCGGCGTCGAACTCCCGGCCGCGCTGCCACTGGGTGAGCCGTTCGCTCAACTCCCGACGCAGCTCGCGGACCACCGCGAAGTCCACCTTCGGCCGGGGAGGCGCGGTCGGCGCGGGCGTCGGCGGGGCGGTGGCCGGCGGCGTCGACGGGGCGGGGGCGTAGTGCCGGCCGTTCACCGGGGCCAGTGGCGGCATCGTGGAGGTGACCCCGGGCGGCGGGGTACGCGGGTCGTGGGAGACCGGCTCAAACCGCATCCGGCACCCCCTGCGCCGGGGCCGGCCAGGCCAACCGGGCCCGCCGCTGCTCCAGCAGCTCCCGTACCGGGGCCTCCAACGCGGTCGCCGCGCGCATCAGCGGCCGTCCGGCGCGGACCGTGCCGCCGAAGCTGAGCGCCTGTGCGGTACGCGGGTCCTCCGGCAACCGGGCGATCACCGGCACCCCCAGGGCCTTACCGATCTCGGCTTTGCCGTGCCCGTCGCCGACCACCACCAGCCGCAGCGTGCCCGGGGGCACCCGGTGGTCGGTGAAGTCCCGTTCGATGGCCCGGATCATCGACCGGGTGCCGGACAGGCCGGGCAACTGCGCCCGGGTCACCAGCAGCACCACGTCGGCGGCGCGCAGCAGCGGCCAGGGCGGCCCGAAGACCTGGAGCCGACCACAGTCGACGATCACGTCGTAGCCGGGGCGGCCCTTCTCCAGGGTGCGGAAGAAGTCGGCGAACCGCTGCCACAGCGGCGCGACGCTGCCGGCCTGCGCCGGGTCCACCACGCCGGGCAGCAGCAGCCGCTCCCGCCTCGGCGCGTCCAGGTCGACCAGTTGCGACCAGAACGTCGACTCCAGGCTGCCGTCGCGCAGCTCACGCACGGCCAGCTCGCCGATGCCGCGCGGCCCGTCGAGCTGGCCGCCCAGGTAGCCGGCGAGCACCGAGCCGCCGGCCGGGTCGCACTCGGCGAGCACCAGCCGCCGGTGCCAGCTCAAGGTGCAGGCCAGCGCCGTGGTGGTGACGCCGGGCGACCCCTTCGCCGAGACCAGCGCGATGATGGCCATGGTCAGGCCGCCTCGGTCAGCACGAGGGCGATCCGCTCCTGCGCGGCCAGCACCACCACCGCCGGGACGTCCCGGACCGCGAGCGCCAGGTAGATCACCACGTCGTCGTTCTCCGGGGTGAGGGTGTCGATCACCGTGGCGGTGAACCGGGTCGACGACGGCGTGTTGTCGGAATCCTCGTCCGGGGTGCTGACCAGCAACACCTTGTCACCGGGGTGCAGCTTGCGGGCCGGCACCTTGCTCGGCTCCAGGCCCAGCGCGATCTGCTGCTGCCCCTGGCTGAGCAGCGGGGCGTCGGTGAGCTGCGCCATGGTGAGCAGCGACCCGGGGACCAGCGACACGGCGGCCCGCTTGCCGACCACCTCGTCGCGCTTCTTCGCCGGCACCGGGGACAGCCCCGCGCCCCCGGAGACCTGCACGCTGACCAGGTCGTCGGCGGTCAGGACGCGGCCCACCTCGACCGGGCGGGCGACGGCCAGGTAGCTGCCGGTGGCCCGCACCGAGGTGACCGCGAAGGCCGCGCCGAGACCACCCAACGCGATCAGCAGCACGGCGAGCCCGAGCAGGCCGGGCCGGGTACGGCGCTGCCGGACCACCTTGGGCGGGGCGATCGGCGCATCCACCGGAACTCCATCGCGGGTGGCCAGACTCACTGGACAATCTCCGTTCGCGACTGCGGGGCTCGCAACACCGGCTCACTCCTCGCGCTCACTGGACAATCTCCGTTCGCGACTGCGGGGCTCGCAACACCGGCTCACTCCTCGCGCTCACTGGGCGATCTCCGTTCCGCGACTGCGGGGCTCGCAAAACCGTGGTACAGCCGGCGCTCATCGGGTCACCACCTGGAGTTCCTTGATCTGGATGTCGATGACGCCGCTGGTGCGGGTCTGCGCGATGTCGCCGCTGCGGCCACCGCCGACCCAGTGCACGTTCCAGAAGGTGGTGGCGCTGACCCGGTAGTTGCCGGCCTTGGCGTAACCGTCGTAGCCGCAGGTCGGCGACTTCTTGCCGGCGTTCGGGCCGGTCGCCTTGTACGGCGTGCCGGGAGTCCGGCAGGTGATCTTCTTGCCGTTGCCCATGTCCCACACGGTCCGTTGCACCCGGGCGGTGATGGTGACGGTCAGGCCCCGGTCGCTGGCCGAGGCGTAGAGCGGGCCGAAGTAGTTCCGACCGGTGCTGGCCCACATCCAGACCGGCAGGCCGACCAGGCCGGGGCCCACGCTGCGCCGGGGGGCCACCGAGGTCCGGGGCGGCAGCAGGCTGATCGAGGCGAGCGCCCGGCGGGCCAGTTCCTCCGGGTCGGGCGGGGTGCCGAACCCCGGCGGCGGCTCGTCGCGCAGCACCGTCGACTGCGCGCCCAGATCACCGCCGTTGCAGGTCTGGACGTACCACACCTGGCCCTCGGGGGCTTCCTCCTGCGGCTCGGCGACCTTGTAGTAGCAGCCGCTGGCGTTGTCGAACCAGCCGAGTTGCGGGTTGTAGCAGGGCAGCGGCTTGCCGTTCCACTGGCACTTCGGGGTGGCGCCGGGGCTGTTCGGGCTGCCCGGTCCGGTGCCACCGCCCGGGTCACCGGGGGTGCCCGGGTCGTCGTCCCAGATGCTGCAGTCGTTCTGGCCCGGTGGACACTCCACCCCCGGGCCGGCCGCCTGCACCGGGGCCGGTGGCGCGGCCACGGCCACCAGCGCGGCCAGCAGCAGGCCGGCGAGCACCCGGCGGGGCAGGCCGCCGACGGGTCGGAGCAGACGGCGGGCGGCGGGCTCGGGGCCGGCCGGGGGCAGGGTGGCGGAATGGGTCGGCACGGGCGTTCCTTCCCGGGTCAACATGGCTGGTCCTCGTGGGCGGCACCGGCGTTGATCAGCCAGCGGCCGTCCGGGTAACGGGTCGCGGTGGCGGTCGCCAGGTGCCGGGTGCCGGCCGAGCCGGGCACCACCCGCTTGTCCTTGCGGTAGACCAGCCGGTAGCCGGTGGCGTCCAGGCAGTCCTGGATCTCCACCGTCGCCGGGCGGCCGTCGAGGCTGACCGAGGTGACGGAGGGCTCCGACTTCAACGTCCCGGTGCGGATGGCGCCGTGCCGGCGGGCGTCGTCGATCGCCACCCGGACCCGGGTGAGCAGCGGGTCGCCCAGGAACCGGGTCAGCTTCGGATAGAAAGGGTCGCTGTCCCGGCTCGCCTCCCGGGAGGCTTCCAGGTATCCGGCGTACGCGGCCAGCGCGGCCCGCTCGGCCGCCTTTTCCGCCTCGGTGGTTGGGCGGTCGTCGCTGGCCGGTCGGGGGGCGGGGCCGGAGGTCGTCTCCGGCGGGTCCGCGCAGCCGGCGAGGGCGGCCACCACGGCGACGACCAGGCAGCTGGTCCAGTGGCGGGATCGCCCTGTACGCATTGCCGTGCCCTCCTCGGTGGCACCCGGTGGCGACGATCGTGGCGGCCTCCGGGCATGCGGCGGTACTCCGGGATGATGTCGATCGGACAGTTCCGGGTGCTGCGGCATTTACCTGTGCGGATCTGTGCGGATGGGTGGGTTCTGGCGTCCGACGCGGCTGCTCGGGGTTGCGTCGTACCCAAGGGGCGAGCATAGGCTGACGTGCGCCGATGCAACAGAGGCAATTCATCCGAGCACTCACCGTGATGGGCAGGAGTGACCGAAGGTGGGCGATGTCCAGGGTGTCCGGCCGGTGCCACCGGTGCCCACCGATCGCGGGCCGGTGCCCACCGATCGGGTCGGCCCGGTCGGCGAACCGCCTGCGTCGCCGGAGGATATGGGACGGGTCGAGCGGGCTGGTCCGATCCGTTCCCCGAAGGTCGCGGTCGATGCCCCGGAAGCGCCCGGCGGGGTGGGGGATGCTCAGGTCTCCACTGAGGACGCCGACCTGATATCGGACCGTTACGTCGACCCCGTCCGGACGTCACGCTCCGTGTCCGTCCTCCGCCGACTGGCCGGGGCGCTGACGGTCGCGCCGGTGCTGCGGCTCGCGGTCGCCCGGTACGCCGTACCCCCGGGGGTGGCCGACCGGGTGGGGTGCGACGGCTGCGGCGCCGCGGTCGGGCTGGACCGGCCGCTGCCGGCGCTCGGGCCGACGGCCCGCTGCCCGGCCTGCGCGGGCCGGGTCGGTGCCGCGCCGTTCGCGGTCGAGGCGCTGCTGGTGGTGGCCGCGGCGGTGCTGGTGCTGGTCGACGGGCCGCTGGGCGAGCGGGTCGCGCTGGCCTGGTGGCTCGGCTGCGCGGTCCCGCTCGTACTCGTGGACCTGGCGGTGCATCGGCTGCCGGACCGGCTCACCTGGCCCGCCGCCGTCGGCACCTGGGCGTTGCTCGGGGTGGCCGCGGCGACCGGGGCGGGTGCCGGGGCGTGGCTGCGGGCGGTGACCGCCGGGGTGGCGCTCGGTCTGGCCTTCGCCACCACCACGCTGCTGCTCGGCCGGCGGGGTTTCGGCCTGGGCGACGCCAAGCTCGCGCTCGGGGTGGGGGCGTTGCTCGGCTGGCAGGGGTGGGGGGTGGTGGTGACCGGGCTGGTGCTGACCTTCCTGCTGTCGGCGCTGGTCGGGGTGGTGCTGCTGGCCAGTCGCCGGGTCGGGTGGTCGAGCCACCTGCCGTTCGGGCCGTTCCTGGTCGCCGGCACCTGTGCCGCGCTCCTGCTGGTCGGCTGACCCGGCTCAGCCGACCCGCTGACCCCGGTCGACCTCCCGGGCGGCCGGGTCGGCGTGCCGGCGCAGCATCTCGGCGAGGGGCCGGGCCGCCGGGAGGGTGACCAGCAGGGTCACCGCCAGGCCGAGCAGCAGGCCGGCGAGGACGTCGTGCGGGTAGTGCACGCCCACGAAGACCCGGGAGAACGCGGCGAGCAGGGCCAGCGGGGCGGCCAGCAGACCCCACCGTGGGGACAGCAGCAGGACGGCGGTGGCCAGCGCCCCGGCGATCGTGGCGTGGTTGCTCGGGAAGGACCAGTCACCGGTCGGCGGGCACGGTGCGGCCAGGATGGTGACCGCCCCCCGGCAGGGCCGCTCCTCGTCGACGAGCGACTTGAGTAGCTCGCTGCACCCGTACGCCAGGATGACGGTGGCCGGCGCGACCAGGGCGAGAGCCCGGCCCCACGGGTCTGGCCGGCGCAGCCGGGGCACGGCGACGGCCACCAGCATCAGGCCGAGCAGCAGGATCACCGCCTCGGTGAAGTGCACCGCGAACCACTGCGCCGGGGCCGGGGCGGCATCGGCCACGTCGACGACGTCGCGGTACCACTCTTCGCTGATATCGGGAATGTCTGTGGCAATCGTCTGGTTCATCACTCACCTCACCAAAGTGTCATACCTCTTTTAGGCCCATCGGGGCACAGGAAACGGGTGGACCGGTCACATGGTGCGCGATGCCGGAGCGGACCCCCGCCCCCGTCACAGCGAGTTCACAGCGGCCCCCGCGATTGGCCGCCCACCGCCGCCGGGTACCTCCCCGCCGTGCAGACGGACGAGACCTGGCAGATCCGGCGGACCGCCACCGACCTGGACCGGCTCGGCGAGACCGAGTCGGTGTTCGCCCTGTCCAACGGCTGGGTGGGCTGGCGGGGCACCCTCGACGAGGGCCAGCCCTACGGCATGCCGGGCAGCTACCTCAACGGGTTCCACGAGCGGCGGCGACAGAGCTACCCCGAGGACGGGTACGCCTTCCCGCAGGAGAGCGACACCGTGATCAGCGCGCCCAACGCCGCCCTGATCCGGCTCTGGGTGGCCGGCGAACCCCTCGACCTGCGCACCGGCACCGTCCGCGCCCACGAGCGCACCCTCGACCTGCGGGCCGGCGTGGTGGAACGGCACACCGAGTGGATCTCACCGGCCGGGCACGGGGTACGGGTCCGCAGCACCCGGCTGGTCTCGCTGCCCCGGCACGCCGTCGCCGCCGTCCGCTACGAGATCGAACCGTTGGACGACCGGCCGGTCGAGATCCGGGTCTGCTCGGACGTGCTGGCCAACGAGCGGGTGCCCGAACGCGCCGACGACCCCCGGGCCGCCTCGGTCGTGCACGACCCGCTCGACGCCGAGCTGCACCGCCCCGACGGCCACCGGGGCGTGCTGGTGCACCGCACCGACCGCAGCGCCCAACGGGTCGCCGTCGCGGTCACCCACGAGACGGACGCCCCGGCGGGGTTCACCGACGGCGATGACCACACCCCGGACCGGCTGCGCACGACCGTCGAGGGCCGGCTCGCTCCGGGCGAGCGGCTCCGCCTGACCAAGTACGCCGCGTACGAGTGCGCCGCGGTCGACGGCGGCACCCCCGACGAGCTGGCCGACCTGGTCACCGCCGAGGCCGACGCCGCCCGCCGGCACGGGTTCGACGCGCTCCTGGCCGACCAGCGGGCCGTGCTCGACGGGCGGTGGCGCACCGCCGACGTGGAGATCGACGGCGACCCGGAACTCCAGCAGGCCGTCCGGTTCTCCGTGTTCCACCTGCTCCAGGCGGGCCGGGTCGACGGCGACCGGACCATCGCGGCGAAGGGACTCACCGGCAACGGTTACGACGGGCACGTGCTGTGGGACACCGAGAGCTACGTGCTGCCGGTGCTGACGTACCTGCTGCCCGGGGTGGCCCGGGGCGCGCTGCGCTGGCGGCACGCCCACCTGCCGCAGGCCCGGGAGCGGGCCGCCGAGCTGCGGCTGACCGGGGCCACCTTCCCCTGGCGGACCATCGGCGGCCGGGAGTGCTCCGGCTACTGGCCGGCCGGCACCGCCGCCCTGCACGTCAACGCCGACATCGCCGACGCGGTGCTGCGCTACGTCACGGTCACCGGCGACCAGGAGTTCCTCGCCGACACCGGGCTGGAACTGCTGGTCGAGACGGCCCGGCTGTGGGCCGGCTACGGCCACTGGTCCGACGACGGCGCGTTCCACGTCACCGGCATCACCGGCCCCGACGAGTACGCCGCCCTGGTCGACGACAACGTCTTCACCAACCTGATGGTCCGGCGCAACCTGCGGGGCGCCGCCGACGCTGCCGGACGGTACCCGGAGCGGGCCGCCGCGCTCGGCGTCGACCCGGCGGAGATCGCCGGCTGGCGGGCCGCGGCCGACGCCGTGCACCTGCCCTACGACCACAAGCGCGGGGTGCACCAGCAGGCGGCGGGCTTCACCGGGCAACCCGAGTGGGACTTCGCGGCGATGACCGACGACGACTACCCGCTGCTGCTGCACTACCCCTACCTGGAGCTGTACCGGCGGCAGGTGGTCAAGCAGGCCGACCTGGTGCTGGCCATGCAGCGCTGCCCGGGGGAGTTCACCGCCGAGGCCAAGGCCCGCAACTTCGCCTACTACCAGGCCCGTACCGTCCGCGACTCGTCGCTGTCCGCCGGCTCCCAGGCGGTGCTCGCCGCCGAACTGGGCCACCTGGACCTGGCGTACGACCTGTTCGCCGAGGCGGCACTGCACGACCTCGCCGACCTCGGCGACAAGACCGGCGACGGGCTGCACCTGGCCGCGCTGGCCGGGACGTGGACGGCGGTGGTGGAGGGCTTCGGCGGGCTGCGCGACGACACCGGCGAGTTGTCGTTCGCCCCCCGGCTGCCGGCCCGGATCGACCGGCTCACCTTCCACCTGCGCTGGCACGGGCAGCGGCTGCGGGTCACGCTGACCCGCGACGGGGCCCGCTACGAACTGCCCGACGCCGACCCGGAGACGACCGTTGCGCTGCGGCACGCCGGGGAACCGGTCACGGTCACCGGCGCGGCGGCGGTCACCCGGCCCCTGCCGCAGGTGCCCGACCCGGGGCCGGAACCGCCGTCACCGCACGGCCGGCGGCCCGCCCGCCGGGCTTGACCCGCCCCGCATCCGCTCCCGTACCACCGCCAGCTCCTCGAAGGCGTACGCCCAGTTGTGGCACTTGAAGCTGCGCAGGCCGGTGACCGGGGTGTGACAGTCGAGGCAGTGCACCCCGGCGATCGCGTCCGGGATCTCGGTGTTGACGTAGCGGCGGTCACCGAGGATCACCGTGGCGATCATCAGCGGGTCGTGCACCCCCTTGAGGGCCGAGGCGACGATGTCCAGCCAGGTGGTCCGGCGTCCGCACTTGGAGCAGTCCGGCTCGTCGCCGCTGACCCACAGGGGCGCGCCGATGCTCTGCGCCGGCATCCCGAGCAGCTTCTCCAGCCGGCGTACGTCGTGTTCCGGGGTGGTCCAGCGGTGCCGCCCCGGCAGCGAGGCGGGTGAGTCGTACACGGCCCGGAACAGGGCCGGGTCCACCTCCACGGTCTCCCGGGCAGTGTTCATCGGATGCCTCCTCGCCGACAGTCGGTGTCACCGTCATACCGGCAGGTGACGGTCGTGTGCTGCCGGCTCGCCGACACGGGGGGTCAACATGTCGTCGCCCCGGGTGCTAGACATCAGGGCGCGGGGTGCCCGCCGCCCGGCGGCGGGTCGTCCCGCAGCGACGACGCGAGTGGAGGGAGAGGGCCGGTGACCGCGCCGACCGACGCCGAGCAGGGACCGAACGTGGCCCGGATGTACGACTACTACCTCGGCGGGTGCCACAACTTCGCCGCCGACCGGGCCGCCGCCGAGCAGATCCTGCGGATCTTCCCGGACACCGGGATCGCCGCCCAGGCCAACCGGCACTTCCTGCGCCGGGCCGTCCGGCACGCCGCCGAGCTGGGCGTACGCCAGTTCCTCGACATCGGTGCCGGGCTGCCCACCCAGGGCAACGTGCACGAGATCGTCCGTCAGGTCGCCCCGGACTCGACGGTGGTCTACGTCGACTACGACGAGGTCGCCGTCACGCACGCCCGGCGGCTGCTGCCGACCGACGGGCGGACCACCGTCGTCCGGGGTGACCTGCGCCGGCCGGACGAACTGCTGGCGCACCCCGACGTCCGGGCGGCGATCGACCTCGACCGTCCGGTGGCCGTGCTGCTGGTGGCGGTGCTGCACTTCGTCACCGACGCCGAGCAGCCGTGGGACGCCGTCGCCCGGCTGCGGGACGCGACGGTTTCCGGTAGCCCGCTGGTCGTCTCCCATCTCACCACCGACGGTGCCCCGCCGCTGCCCACCCAGCAGGGGCAGGCGGTCTACCAGCGCAGCAGCGCCCCGCTGGTGCCCCGCCCGCACGCCGACGTGCTGCGCTTCCTCGACGGCTACGACCTGGTCGATCCGGGGCTGGTCCGGGTGGCCGAGTGGCGGCCCGACGGGGAACCCCGGGAGCGGATCTCCCACGGCTACGCCGGGATGGGCCTGCGCCGCTGACCGCCGGACCGGGCCGGCCGCACGACGGGCCCGCCGTTCCCGGGCCGGCCGCCCGGTCCGCCGCCACCGGTCCGGCCGGTCCGGTGGTGGTCAGGGTGGGGTGGGCAGCAGAAGGGTGCGCACCCCGTGCAGGCCGTCCTCGGCGCGGCGGTGCGCCTCGGCGGCGTCGGCCAGCGGGAGCGTCTCGACGGTCCGGGCCCGCAGCCGGCCGTCGGCCAGCAACGCGTTGATCGCCCGCGCCGCGTCGGCCAACTCGGCGACGGTGGCGTGCGAGATCACGAAGCCCAGCACCGCGCCGTCGCGCAGGTACAGCTCACCGGCGGGCAGCGTCGGGGTGGTGCCCAGGCCGGCCAGCACCAGCACCCGGCCCCGGGCGGCGAGCAGGCCGACGGTGCTGGTCAGGTCGTTGACCCCGGCCGCGTCCAGCACCACGTCCACCCCGGACGGGCAGGCCCGGCGGACCTGCGCGGCCCAGTCGGCGTCCCGGTAGTCGATCACCGGCTCCGCGCCGAGAGCGGCGCAGTGGTCGGCGTCGCGGGGGTGCGCGGTGGCCACCACCCGGGCCCCGGCGGCGCGGGCCAGGGTGACCGCGGCGCTGCCCACGTTGCCGCCCGCGCCGATCACCAGCACCACCTCGCCCGGCCGGACCCGGGCATGGGTGACCAGGGCGAGGTAGGCGGTCGCCGCCGGGTGCGCCACCGCCACCGCGGTCAACGGGTCCACCCCGGCCGGCACCGGGTAGAGCCGTTCGGCGGGCACCGCCACCCGCCCGGCGGCGGCACCGGGCCGGCCGGCGTGACCCATGCTGTTGCACCACACCCGGTCACCCGGCGCGAAGCCGGTGACGGCCGTGCCGACCCGCAGCACCGTGCCGGCCAGGTCCCGCCCGATGACGAACGGGAAGGTCAGCGGGGTGCGGAACGCGCCCGAGCGGACGAAGGTGTCCACCCGGTTCACCGGGCTCGCCTCGACCCTGACCAGCACCTCGGTCGGCATCGGTTCGGGCGCGGGCAGCGGGCCGACCCGGATCGACCCGGCCGGCCCGGTGCGGTCCACGTACGCGGCGGTCGTGGTGCCCGGCGCGCCGGGCCGGTCGGTCCGGGGTGTCGGCGGGGCCGACCGGCCCACGCCCGGCGTCGGTCGGGCGGTGGGGCCCCGGCCGGGCCCGGTCGCGCCGGTCACGACGCCACCGCCGGGGTACGCCGGGTGATCCACTGTCCGAGGTGGAGCACCAGCAGGGCCAGTACCGCCCCGGCCGCGCCGAGGGCGTACATGGCGGCCACGCCGGAAGCGAGGGCCGCCCCACCGGCGGTGGTGCCCAGGCCGATGCCGAGGTAGATGGCCGACGAGTTCAGCGACACCACCAGCGGGGCCTGCTGCGGCGCGGCGGCGATCAACCGGTGCTGCTGCGCCGGGGTCTGGCACCAGCTCGCCGCGCCCCACACGCCGACCAGCAGCCCGACCACGGGCATCGGCGCGGACCCGGCGGTGCTGAGCAGCCCGAGAACGCCCAGCGAGACGACCATCGCGGCGTACCCGACGGCCAGCACCGGCACCGCGCCCCACCGGTCGGTGGCGTAGCCGGAGGCGACGTTGCCGACGACCGCACCCGCCCCGTAGAGCAGCAGCATCAGGTTGACCTGGTACGCGCCGACGCCGAGCGCGCCGAGGGTGGGCACCGCGAAGGCGTACACCGTGTAGGCGGCGGCCATCCCGATCACGGTGAGCGGCAGCACGGCGAGCACGGCCGGCCGGCGCAGCGCGGTCAACCGGGCGCGTAGCGGCACCGCCGCTGCACCGGGCAGGGCGGGCATCGCCAGCCGGACGGCCACCGCGACGGCGAGTGCCAGCAGGGCCACCGCGACGAGCGCGGCCCGCCAGCCGAGCCACCGGCCGGTCAGCCCGCCCAGCGGGACGCCCAGCGCGGTGGCGACGGTGAGTCCGCCGATCACCACGGCCAGGGCCCGCCCGCGTAGCGCCGGTGGGACCAGGGAGGCGCCGGCCGCACCCGCGTTCGGGGTGTACGCGGCGGCGCCGGCGGCGGCGACGATCCGCCCGACGATCAGCACCGGCAGCGTGTCGGCGGCGGCCGAGAGCAGGTTGCCGGCGGCGAGCACCAGCAGCGCGGCGACGAGCAGGGTACGGCGTGGCAGCCGGGCGGTCAGGGTGGACAGCACCGGGGCGAGGACCGCGTACGAGATGGCGAAGACCGTCACCGACTGCCCGGCGGCGGCGGTGGAGACCCGCAGCGCGGCGGCCATGTCGGGCAGCAGCCCGGCGACCACGAACGCGTCGGTGCCGACGGCGAAGGTGCCGGTCGCGAGGATCAGCGTGAAGCGCAGGCCCCGGCCGGGCCCGGCGGTGGTGGCCGGCGCCGGGCCGGTGCGGGTGTGCAGGTGGGACATGAGGTCTCCGGATGCGGGACGGCATGCGGCGGCGCGGCGGAGCGCGCCGGGCACGGGATTCGGGTGTGGACGACCACCGGGTGCGGACGGTGGGGGAACCGCCCGCACCCGGCGGCCGGGACCGCGGGGCGGTGGTGCGGTCGCGGGTGGACCCCGGCCGGTCGCGGGTGGACCGTTGGCCGGCGGCGGGTACGTGGGCCGACGGTCGGCCGGCGGGCGCGTGGGTGGCGGCCGGGGCGTCAGCCGCGCAGCAGCGCGTAGCGGCGACGGGTGCGTTCGGCCGCCTCCGCCGGTGCCGAGGCGAGCAGGTCGGCCAGGGTGTGGCCGGCCAGTTCGCGTCGCCAGGCCAGGTCGGCGCGGTGCATGACGGTGCTGATGGCGCACGGGGTGCGGAACTCCGGCGCGGAGGGGTCGACCCCCGCGCCGCGCTGGCGGATCTCGGTGCACCGGAACGGGTTGTCGGCCCCCTCGATCGCCACCGTCACGTCCATCACGGTCACGTCCGCCGGTTGGCGGGCGAGCCGGAACCCACCGCGTGCGCCGGGCACCGACTGGAGGATGCCGGCCCTGGTCAGGGCCTGGAGGCACTTGGTGAGGTAGGCCGGGGGCAGCTCGAACCACTCGGCGAGCCGGACGGCGGGCATCGGGTGTTCGCCGCCGATCCAGGCGAGGGTCAGGCAGCAGTGCAGCCCCCACTCGACCTGCTCGCTCATCCGCATAACCTGGATAGTACACGTCCTGGTTAGCCGCGGAAGTCGACGCCGACGGCCGAATACGCGCGTCCCGCCCCCGGCTGCGGCAGGACCCGCAGTAGCTCCCGCAGAATGCCCACCCCGTCCTCGGTCAGGATCGACTCCGGATGGAACTGCACCGACGCGAACCCGGCCGCCCGCAGCGCGTACACCTCACCGGTCGCCGGGTCGCGGCTCACCTGCACCGTCTCGGCGTGCCGCCCATGCGGCAGCAGCGAGGTGGGACAGCGCCCGGTGAAGGTGTTGTAGAAGGCGACCCGGTGTGGCACGCCGAACAGCCGGATCTCCTTCTGCACCCCCTGGTTGGGCACCGGCAGCCGGTGCAGCGGAATGCCCAGCAGGTCGCACAGCACCTGATGGCTCAGGCACACCGCGAGGAACGGGCGGCGACCGGCCAGCAGCGTGCCGATAGTGTCCCGCAGCAGCCGCACCCTCGGGTCGCCGCCGTCGCGCGGGTCACCCGGACCGGGCCCCAGCACCATCAGGTCGTACGCGTCGACGGTGAACGGCTCGTCGTGCCGGCTTACCGTCACGTGAAGCCCCAGCGAGCGCAGTTGCTGGCCGAGCATGACGGCGAAGGTGTCCTCCGCGTCGACCACCAGCACCCGCCGGCCGTCGAGCACCGGATCGGCGTCACCGGCCCGGTACGGGTCCCCGGCGTCGGGCTGGTCGGACGCCAACCAGAACCGGCCCACCCGCTCGTTGCGTTGCCGCAGTGCCCGCCGCACCCCCGGATGCCCGGCCAGCCCGCCGACCGGCTGGGCGTGCAGGGCGGTCAGCAGGCCGGCGGCCTTCGCCCGGGTCTCCGCCGCCTCCGCCACCGGGTCCGAGTCGCGCACCAGCGTCGCGCCGACCGACAGGCGCAGCCGGCCACCGGAGTCGATGTCGGCGGTCCGGATCACGATCGTCGAGTCCAACGTCCGGCGGCCGTCCCCGTCGTGGCCGATCAGGGCCAGCGTGCCGCTGTAGTAGGCGCGACCCGTCGGCTCGTACCGGCCGATCACCCGGGTCGCGTTCTGCAACGGGCTGCCGACCACGGTCGGGGCGAACATCGTCTCCCGCAGCACGTCCCGCACGTCCGCGTCGGTGCCCCCCTCGACCAGGTACTCGGTGTGCGCGAGCCGGGCCATCTCCCGCAGGTACGGGCCCCGGACCCGGGCGCCGTCCGGGCAGATCCGGGCCATCATCTTCAGTTCCTCGTCGACGACCATGAACAGCTCGGCCGTCTCCTTGGAGGTGGCGAGGAAGTCGAGCACGCCGGGCAGGGTCGGCCCGGACTCCGGGTACCGGTAGGTGCCGCTGATCGGGTTCATCACGGCCCGCCCGCCGGCCAGGCTGACGTGCCGTTCCGGGCTCGCCCCGACCAGCGTCCGGTCGCCGGTGTGCACCAGGAACGTCCAGTACGCGCCGTTCTCCGCCGCGAGCAGCCGGCGGAACAACCGCAGCGCGGCGGTCAGCGGGTCCCCGCCCAGGTCGGCCATCCAGGTGCGCTTGAGGACGAAGTTGGCCCCCTGGCCGCTGCCGATCTCGGCGTCGAGCACCGCGCGCACCAGCCCGGCGTACGCGGCGTCGGACAGGTCGTAGTCGCCGGGGCCGACCGGGATCTCGCCGTCGGGGATGCGCCGCAGCACCTCGGCCAGCGGCAGCACCTCCTGCTGCTCGACCCGCATCGCCAGCAGCGGGGTGCCGTCGTCGGGGGCGTCGAACCCCCGCTCGGCGAGCTGCCGGTAGGGGATCAGGACCAGCAGGTCCTCGGCTCCGGCCGGGCCGGCCGGCTCGGGCAGGGGCAGTTCGGCCAGCCGGTCGACCGGGGCGACCGGGCCGGCGAGCACGTCGACCCAGCCGTACTCGTGCGCGTACGGCCGGTGCAGCAGGGCGAACGGTCCGTGGCACCCGGCGCGGTCGACGGGTGGCAGCGCGACCGGTCCGGACGGCGCTGGTCGGTGCTCCGCGAACATCGGCCGCCTCCTCTCGTGGTGGGTGGCCGACCGGCCGGTGCAGGGGCCGGCCGGTCGGTGGTGGGACGGTGGGTGCGGGCCGAACCGTGCTCAGGCGCGGGCGGCGGTGCTGACGGACAGCGTGGCGAGCAGGGTGTCGGTGTCGGCGACCACGGCGCACCGGTTCGCCGCGTAGGTCAGGGCCATCCGGTGGTCGTCGGCGGTGAAGTCGGCCACCGCGTCGGCGGCCACGAACGTCTCGATGTCGTGCGAGAACGCGTCGCAGGCGGTGGCCAGCACGCCGACGTGCGCGTACACGCCGCAGACGACGAGCTGGTCGCGGCCGGCGGCGCGGATGCGGTCCAGCAGGTCGGTGCGGTGGAACGCGCTGTACCGCCACTTGGTGAACACCCAGTCCCCGACGGCGGGGGCCAGCGCCGGGTCGACCCGGCGCTGCTGCGGCTCGGCGGTCATCCCCGGCCCCCAGAAGTCGGCGAGCAGGCCCCGCTGGAGGGGGGTCATCGAGCCCGGCTGCGCGGTGTACGCCACCGGCACCCCCAGCTCGGCGCAGCGGGCGCGCAGCCGGGCCGCGTTGTGCCGCAGGGCCCGGCCCGGCTGCGCGTCGGGCGGGAACGGGCGCAGGAAGTAGCCCTGCATGTCGTGGACGAGCAGCACCACGCGGGCCGGGTCGGGCACCCAGCCGACGGTGTTGCCGGGCAGTTCGGGCAGGTCGTACCGGATGGTGTCCGGGATGCCCACGGTTGCCTCCTCGGTCAGGCTCAGACGCCGAGCGTGGCGCCGCCGTCGACGGTCAGGTGCTGCATGGTGATGTGCCGGGCGTCGTCGGAGATGAGGAACAGCACGGCGGCGGCGATGTCGGCCGGGTCGGCGATCCGGCCGAGCGGAATGCCCACCCGGTACGCCTCCGGCACCCCACCGATGGTGGAGCGCCGGGCGGCGTCGTCAGGCAGCAGCGCGGCCAGCATCGGGGTGTCGGTGGAGCCGGGGGCCACCACGTTGCACCGGATGCCGTACCGGGCGACTTCCAGCCCGAGCGCCTTGGTGAACGCGGTCGCCGCCGCCTTGGACGCGCCGTACGCGGACATGCCGGCGCGGGCGGTGCCGGCGGCGTTGGAGGCGACGGTGACGATGGTGCCGCGCCGCCGGGGCACCATCCGGTCGGCCACCGCCCGGCAGGTGTGGAACACCCCTGTCGCGTTGACCGCGAAGGTGAGCTGCCAGTCCTCCTCGGTGAGCGTGCGGGCCTCGCCCGAGCGCAGCACCCCGGCGGCGTTGACCAGCGCGTCGATCGGCCCGAGCGCGCGTTCGACGGTGTCCACCAGGTCGCGTACCGCCGCGCCCACCCGCACGTCGGCCGGGTACGCCGTCAGCGGCAGCCCGGCCGAACGGGCCTCGTCCACGGTGGCCCGCAGCCGGTCGGCGTCGCTGTCGACGGCGGCGACCGGGGTGCCGCGCCGGGCCAGCGCCCGCGCCACCTCGGCGCCGATCCCGCCGGCCGCGCCGGTGACCAGGGCCGTGCCGGTGGTGCTCACCGACCGATACCTTCGGCGACGAGCGCCCGGGCCAGCTCCAGCCGCTTGATCTTGGTGGTGGCGGTGTGCGGCAGGTCGGCCAGCCGGCGGTGCACCGGGTCGGCCATCGGCGGCAACCCCCGGGCCGCCGCCTGCCAGGCGTCGAGGTCGAGGGGCTTGTCGTCGCGGGTGCAGACCACCGGCACCGGCCGGCCCCCGGTGCCCACGATGATCACTTCGGTCAGGTCGCTCATCCGGGCCAGCAGGTGGTCCTCGGCGACCAGCGTGCTACCGAAGCCGGGCACCACGTCGACCTCGCGGTCGAGCAGGTGCAGGCAGCCCCACCGGGTGCGGTAGCCGACGTCGCCCATCTTCCACCAGCCCCCGTCGACCTGTGCGGCGTAGCGTTCCGGCTCACCGAGGAAGGTGATCGCCCGCCCGTCGCTGCGGGCCTCGATCCGGCCCGGCGACTCCCGGGTCGGGGGGCGGCCGTCGACCGACACCACCCGGATGTCGGTCATGCCGGGGAACGGCACCCCGACGCAGCGTCCGTCGTGCTCCGGCTCCCACCGCCTGCTGTACGTCCGGCCGACCACCGGGCCGGTCTCGCTCTGGCCGTACAGCTGGGCGAACTTCGGGTTGCGGTGGGCGGAGGCGGCGAGCATCCGGCGGATGGTGCGCGGGTGGATCGCGTCGAACGTGCTGCTGAAGTAGCGGACGCTGGCCAGCGGCCGGCGCGGGTCGTCGGCCAGTTCCTCCCAGCGCAGGAACGAGTTGGGGTGCGCCTCGATCACCCCGGGCCGGAACCGGGTGAGCAGTTCGGCGGCCCGCGCCGGGTCGTCGTCCGCGAGCACGATCAGCGGTACGCCGCGCGACAACGCCAGCGTCATCGCGCTGATCGCCCGGGAGTGCACGAACGACACGTGCAGCAGCAGCGGTTCGCGGCGGCGGACCAGCGCGGCGATGGTGGCCTGCGGCCGGTACCGGGCCTGGAGCGACCAGCCGGTGTGCACCGCCATCTTGGGGATGCCGGTGGTGCCGGAGGTGTGGGTGACCAGCGACGGGTGGTCGGCGGGCATGGTCACCGGCGCGACCCGGGGTACGCCGGCAAGCTCCGCCAGCGCGGTGCCCGCCGGGTGGGTGCCGGCGGCGAGCAGCACCCCGTCGGCCAGTTCGCCGACGCCCTCGGGCAGGCTGCCGGCCAGCTTCGTCCCGTCGGTGAGCAGGTACGCCGGGGCGGCCCGGCGCAGCAGCTCGGCGACGGTCGCGCCGTCCAGCTTGGGCGAGAGCAGCACCGGTACCGCGCCGATGCGGGCGACGGCGACGGCGAGCAGCGGGATGTCGAACCCGTCCGACTTGTAGACGACCACCCGGTCGCCGGGGCGGATGCGCGCCGCCCACAGCCGGGAGGCGAGGTCGTCGACGAGGTCCGCGAGCTCGGCCATGGCGATCCGGCGGCCGAGTTCGGGGGCGACGTCCAGGTCGTGGTCGAGGATGAGCAGGTTGGCGGGGTGCCGGGCGAGTGCCCGGTCGAAGACCGTGCCGAGTCGGATTCCCTGGTTGGCGACGCGTTGCAGCAGCATGGCTACCGTCCTCCGGAGGGCTGTTCGATGAAGGTCTTCAGCCGCGCGAGCGTCAGCTCGATGTCGCCGCGCAGCTTCTCGGTCCACTGGGTGAAGAACCGCTCGGTCGCCTCGGCGTCGAGGTCGGCGGTGATGCCCCGGATGCCCTCGGTCGCCGCACCCATCCGGAAGCGGTGGATGAGCAGGCTGCCGCCGGGGGCGGCGTTGATCTCGTACGACCAGACGCTCTCCTGCCGTTCGCCGGCGCTGTTGCGCATCGCCCAGGCGAACATCCGGCCGGGTGCGGCGCGTACCACCTCGGCGGTGGTCTGCCACTCGCCCCGGACCACGGGCGCCCAGGGCACCACGTCGTCGCTGCGGACGTTGTCGCCCCGGAACACCGCACCGACCGCGCCGGGGGTGCCGGAGATCCATTTCCCGCCCCGGCATTCCGGGCTCCACCGACCGCTGGCCGGTAGGTCGCTGACCACCTCGTAGATGTGCTGACCGGTGGCGTTCACCTCGATTTCGCCGTGCACCGAGAACAATTCGCGACGGCCTTTCGCACCCAACACGGAAACCTCCTCCCGAGGGCGTGCCGAGCCGCCGCACAATGGCGGCGACGGCACGGGGACGGTCGACGACGACCGGGACGTTCGGCGGCTGCGCGCGGTGCGGGGAACCCCCGTGACGCGGTGACGCCGGTGACTATGAGTGCCGCAATGATCACTGTCGATCAGGCGTGCGGGTAGACCATAGGTCGGTCGCGGGGGCCGTGCAACGCATCTCGGTACGCCGGGTCACCCCCGTCACCGTGTGCAGCGGACCATCGTGCCTTATCTATCCCCTGGCCACCGGGGTGGCGCGGATCGGCGTCATCCGTGACCCCTAGTCATCAATTGACCTGTTCAAGTGTCCCGAAATTCGGGACGCGTGATTGGTGGCGACGAGTGTCGGGCCCGGTCGGGTGCCGCCGGGCGGGCCGAACACATGTCGGATCGGCGACCCGGCTCCCCCGGGTGAGCGGCGGGGGAGCGAACGGCAACGGGAATGATCTGGATCACTCCAGTGGGGGTGGTCGAGGGGTGCGCCGGGTGCAACCGCCGACCGCTTCTCATGATGCGGGAGGTGGGGAGAGATTGTTCCGGTCACCCTGCGCCACGGAGGGTGTCGACCTGCCGGGCGGGCGGTGCTGGTGGGGAGCGGCCCGCGGGCGGCGCGGGCGGGCCGTGCCCGGAATGCCGGTGGCGATTTGGCTACCGTCCGTGTGCGCAGGGGGCGACCCGCCGGAAGTCAACCGGGACATTGCTTGTCAGGGTTCTGGTCGCGTCCTAGACTCGGCGACCGACAGATGTGTGAGACACCCACTTACGGGGAGTTGCGGTGTTCAATGCAATGGCGGGCCTGAGCTAGCCAGATCATCTTTCTCTGACCATGGAACGGCACTTTACGCCGAGCTTCCGTACGGAGGCTACGGCGACCCAGCCGTGCCCATTTTCCGTGACGATTTTCCGCTAGCGATGTGTCCTGGAGTTCGGCATGCGCCTCTCAACGGCCAACGCACCGGTCGCTGTCCTGTCCACCATTCCCTCCGACTCGCACACCTGGAACCTGGTCTACCTCCACCTGCTGCTGGAGGAGCACGGCTTCCGGGTGGTCAACCTCGGCGCCTGCACGCCGGTCGACGAACTCGTCGCCGCCCACCTGCGGCACACGCCCGACCTGGTCGTGGTCAGCACCGTCAACGGGCACGGCGCGGTCGAGGGCGGGCAACTGATCCGCCGGCTGCGCCGGCACGACCGCACCACCCCCGTCGTGATCGGCGGCAACCTCGGCGTGGCCGGGTCCGCCGACGGACGGCACGTGCCCGCCCTGCTCGCCGCCGGGTACACCGGCGTCTTCGTCGGCGACCGGGCCGTCGACGACTTCCGCGCCCACCTGCACACCCTGCACGCCCGTCCGCACCTGGCCGCGAGCCCGGTGTGACCCGGGGACGGTTCGCGTCGTACGTGGCCGACAACCGGGCCGCCGGTCGGTTGGTGGTGCAGCCCCGGATGGGCTTCGCCACCACCGAACAGATGCGCAGCGGCCTGCTCGCCGTCCGCGCCGCCCGGGCCACCACCGCCGGCACCCTCACCCTCGACAGCTTCACCCGGGTCGGCGACCACGCCAGCGCCGCCCGCGCCCTCGTGCACGCACACGACCTCAACGGCTATCCGCTGGTCGCGCACGGGGCGGTGATGACCCGGGCGATGCTGGAGGACATCGCCGCCGACGACTTCCCGGTCCAGGTACGACACGGCTCGGCACTGCCGCTGGGCATCTTCCACGCCCTGCTCGACGCCGGCCTCGACGCCACCGAGGGCGGGCCCGTCTCGTACTGCCTGCCCTACAGCCGGGTGCCGCTGCGGGCGGCGATCGACGAGTGGGCGGCCTGCTGCGAACTGCTCGCCACCGTGGGCGACGGGCGGGGCGCCCACCTGGAGAGCTTCGCCGGCTGCATGCTCGGCCAGCTCTGCCCGCCGTCCCTGCTCGTCGCGCTGGGCATCCTGGAGGGCCTGTTCTTCCGGCGGCACGGGGTACGCAGCCTGTCGCTCAGCTTCGCCCAGCAGACCAACCCCGGGCAGGACCTGGACGCGCTGCTGGCCCTGCGGCACCTGGCCGCCGAGTTCCTGCCGGACTGCGACGTGCACCTGGTGGTCTACACGTTCATGGGGCTGTTCCCCCGCACGCCGGCCGGTGCCGCCGCGATCCTGGCGGAGAGCGTCCGGCTCGCCGTGGCCGGCGGGGCCGCCCGGCTGATCGTCAAGACCTCGGCCGAGGCGTTCCGCATCCCCACCGTCGCGGAGAACGTCGCCGCACTGGAGTTCGCCGCCACCCAGGCGGCCGGCTGCGCCGCACCGACCCGGCAGTCCTTCGACCCGGCCGACTCCCCGGCGTACGCGGAGGCGCGGCTGCTCGTCGAGGCCGTGCTCGACCTGCACCCCGAGCCCGGTGCAGCGCTCGCCGAGGCGTTCGGCACCGGCCTGCTCGACGTCCCGTTCTGCCTGCATCCGGAGAACGCGAACCAGGCCCGCAGCCGGGTCGAACCCGACGGGACGCTGCGCTGGACCCGGACCGGCCGGATGCCGCTGCGACCCGCCGCCGGCCACGCCGCCGACCTCGGTTCGGCCGAACTGATCGACATGCTCGCCTTCAACCAGCGCCGCTTCGACACCCCGACCACCGAGCCGACCGCGCCGGCCCTGAGCCCGGCCCGTTGACAGGGAGACCCGATGACCTCGGTCCTGACCAGCACGACCGCCCGCCTCGACCGGGTCCGCCGCCACGGCGCGGTGCGCGCCGGGGTGAGCACCGGCATCCGTGGCCTGTCCGCCCCCGACACCGACGGCCGGTGGCAGGGCCTGGACGTGGACACCGCCCGGGCGGTGGCCGCCGCCGTGCTCGGTGACGCCAACGCGGTCGAGTTCGTGCCGCTCACCCCGGACCAGCGGATGCCCGCCCTCGCCGGGGACGACATCGACCTGCTCACCTGCAACGCCACCTGGACGGTGACCCGGGAGGCCGGCTTCGGGGCCACCTTCGTCGCCACCACCTGCTATGACGGCGGGGCGTTCCTGGTGCCCCGGGCGGCGGGTGTCACCGCCGCCGCGCAGCTCGCCGGACGCCGGATCGGGGTGCTCGGCGGCACCAGCAGCGCCGCCAGCCTCGCCCGCTACTACGCGCCGCTGGGCGCCGAGGTCGAGGTGGTGCCGTACCCGGACGCGGCGGACGCCCTCGCCGGCTACCGCGACGGCGCGGTCGACGCGTACGTCTGCGACGGGGTGGTGCTGGCGGCCGAGAAGACCCGGCTGCCGGAACCCGACGCGCATGTCGTCCTGCCCGAGCTGATCTCCCGCGAGCCGATGGGCCCGGCGGTCGCCGACGGTGACTCGCACTGGCTCAAGACGGTCCGCTGGATCATCTTCGCGCTGATCGCCGCCGAGGAGGAGGGCCTGACCTCGGCCACCGTCGGCCAGGGCGCGGCGTCGGCGCTGCTGGACGCGCAGGCCCGCCTCGGCGACACGCTCGGCCTGCCACGGACCTGGATCGGCGACGCCGTCGGTCAGGTCGGCAACTACGGCGAGGTGTACGACCGCAGCTTCGGCGTGGCCAGCGGTCTCGACGTGCCCCGCGGCCTCAACGACCTGTGGACGCGCGGCGGCCTGATGTACGCCCCGCCGTTCGCCTGAGCACGGCCGCAGCCGAGGGGGCGGCGACCGCAACCGGAAGGGACAGCATGGAGAACCACCGCAGCAGCAGGACACCGATGGTCCAGATCATCGTCGCGATGGCGGGCTGGGGCACGATCGGGGTGTTCGTCCTCGAATCCGGGCAGCCGGCGTTCAACGTGGTCTTCGCCCGGTGCGTGCTGGGCGCGGTCGCCCTCGCCGTGGCCTGCCTGGTCGGCGGCTACTTCCGCAACACCGGGCTGACCCGGCGCAACCTGCTGCTCGCCGCCGGTGGCGGGGTCTGCCTGGTGTTCAACTGGGTGTTCCTGTTCTCCTCGTTCGAGCAGACGTCGATCACCATCACCACCGTCGTCTACCACACCCAACCGTTCTACGTGCTGTTCCTCGGCGCGCTGCTGTTCAAGGAACGGCTCACCCGGGCCAACGTCGGCTGGGTGGTGCTGGCCTTCGTCGGGCTGGTGCTGACCACCGAACTGTGGACGGCGCTGCGCGGCGGGGGACTGGACTCCCGGCAGCTCCTGGGCATCCTCAACGCGCTGGCCGCCGCCGTCCTCTACGCCCTGGCCACCATCGCCGCGAAGCAGCTCAAGGGGGTACGGCCGCAGATCACCGCACTGATCCAGGTGCTGATCGGCATCCCGCTGCTGCTGCCGTTCGTCCGCTTCGCGGCGCTGCCGGCACCGGGCGCGAGCAGTTGGATCTGGCTGGCGGTGCTCGGGGTGTTCCACACCGGCGTGCTCTACCACCTGCTCTACTCCGCCGTTCCGCACCTGCCCAGCTCCACCATCGCGGTGGTGGCGTTCGTGAACCCGGCGGTGGCGATCGTCTGCGACGTCGTCGTCTACGCCCACCGGCCCACCCTCGCCGAGATCGTCGGCATCGTGCTGATCGTGCTGTCCAGCCTCGGCGTGACGCTGCGCTGGCAACCGCTGGCCGCCCGCCGGCCGAGTCCCGGGCCCGGCGACGCGTCGGCCGGGCCCGAGGTGCCCGCACCGGCCGAGGTGCCGGTGGCGACCGGGGCACCCACTCCTCTGGTGACCGTCGACGAGGCCGGGTCACCCCACTCCGTCCTTCGAAAGCAGGGCTGACGTGACATCCTCCACCGACACCCCCGCTCTCCCCGAGACCGACCTGCGGGCCGTCACCGGCGCCGCGTTGCCGATCGCCGTCGTCGGGGCCACCGGCGCGGTGGGCCGTACCCTGATCGACCTGCTCGTCCAGCGGGGTTTCCCGGTCGGCCAGTGCGTGCCGGTGGCGTCGGCGCGCTCCGCCGGGCAGCGCGTCGACGTGCCGGGCGGCACCGCCACCGTCCACGACCTCGACCGGTACGACTTCTCCGGCGTACGGCTGGCGTTCTTCTCCGCCGGCACCGGGACCAGCGAACGGCACGCCCGTCGCGCCGCAGCCCAGGGCGCACTGGTCATCGACAACACCAACGCGTTCCGGATGGCGGCGGACGTGCCGCTGGTGGTGCCGCAGGTCAATCCGGACGTGCTGGACCAGCGGCCGGACAGCGGCATCATCGCCAACCCGAACTGCTCCACCATTCCCCTGGTGCGCCTGCTCGCCCCGCTGCGCCAGCGGTACGGCCTGCGCCGGGTCACCGTCAGCACCTATCAGGCGGCCTCGGGCCGGGGTAACCGGGGCATGACGGAACTGCGTGCCCAGGCCGCCGCGGCGACCGACGACCCGACCCGGACCGGCCCGGTCGAGGCGTTCGGGGTGCCGCTGGCGTACAACGTGATCCCGCTGATCGACACGCTGCTCGCCGACGGGTTCACGCTGGAGGAGCAGAAGATGCGGCAGGAGAGCCGCAAGATCCTCCGCGACCCGACGCTGGACGTGACCGCCACCTGCGTCCGGGTGCCGGTGCTCAACGGGCACAGCGAGACCGTGGTGGTGGACTGCGACGCGCCGGTCGACGCCGGTGCGCTGGCCGCGCTGCTGGCCGGCGAGCCCGAGGTCCGGGTGTGGGCCGACAAGCCGCCGACCCCACGTACCCTCGACGACCCCGACCTGGTGCACGTCGGGCGGATCCGGGTCGACCCGGAGCACCCGAACCGGGTGGCGTTCTGGCTGGTGGCGGACAACCTGCGGATCGGCGCCGCGCTGAACGCGGTGCAGATCGCCGAGGTGCTGGTGGCGAGGGGGGTCCGGTGAGCCGGGTACGGGTGGTCAAGTTCGGTGGTTCCAGCTTCGCCGGTCCGGAGCACTTCCACACCGTCGCCGCCCACCTCGCCGGGCGGGTCCGGGACGGCGAGAAGCTGGTGGTCGTCACCAGCGGGATGCCCGGGGCCACCGAGGAACTGCGTCGCCTCGCCACCGAACTGCACCCCGAGGTCAGCAGCCCGGCCCTGCTCGGCCTGCTGCCGTTGGCCGACACGGTCGGCGCGGCCCTGCTGCGGATCGCGCTGGAACGCGCCGGTCTGCGCGCCGAACTGCTGCCGCCGCACCACATCGGCCTGGCCAGCAGCCCGGCGGGTGGGCAGGCCGCCGCGCTCACCGGTGTCGACCCGGTCTATCTGCACGGGCACCTGGCCGCCGCCGACGCGCTGGTGCTGCCCGGCGGTCAGGCGGCCGACGCCCACCAGCGCCCGACCTGGCTGGGCAAGAACAGCTCCGATCTGTCCGCGGTCGCGGTCGCCGCCGCGCTGCGGCTGCCCGGCTGCGACATCCACTCCGACGTGGAGGGCGTGTACGACGCCGACCCCCGGCAGGTCCCGGCGGCGCGACTGCTGCCGACCCTGGCGTACGCCGACGTGGTGACCATGGCGCGGGCCGGCGCGAAGGTGCTGCACTCCGGTGCCGTGGAGTTGGCCGCCCGGCACGGCGTGACGGTCACCTGCCGGCTGAACACCGGTGACTTCCGGGTCGGTTCGGTGATCGGCCCGACCGGTGACCCGGCGTACGCGGTGGTGGCCGACGCCCGTTCGGTGGTGCTCACCGGCGACGACCCGGACGCCGTCGAGGCGGTGCTCGCCGCCGAGGGCCTGGCCACTCTCCGGGTGGGTGGCGCGGTGGTGGCGACCGGCTCGTTCGCCGACGTGCCGGCGCTGCTCGCGGCGCGGGGCAGGGCCTGCACCGTGACCGGGCAGAAGCTGCTCACCGTGCTGCGCGCCGGGGTGCCCGAGTACGAACTCGTACCGGCGACCGAGCTGGCGGTGGTCGCCCGGTCGCGGCACGCGGCCCTCACCACGGTCGCGGCCGTGGCCTGACCCGCCCCCGGGCGGCCGTCGTCCCCGGGCCGCCACGGGCCGTGGGGTGCCCGTATCCGCAGCGCATAATGGGTACGGCCTCCGCGTGGACCGGTGGGGGCGGGGAGCAGCGACGGCCGCCGGGCGGGGGCCGGGGCGACGAGCGGAGACGGCGGTACGGTGACCCAGGCGATGCCGAACGTGACCCGGAACACCCGTCAGCGCGGCGAGGTGCTGGCGCTGCTGCGCGAGGTCGACGGTTTCCACACCGCGCAGCAACTGCACCAGATGCTGCTGGCCCGCAAGGCCCGGGTCGGGTTGACCACGGTCTACCGCACCCTGCAACTGCTCGTCGACGCCCAGGAGATCGACTCCACCCGGCTGCCCGGCGGCGAGCAGTTGTTCCGCCGGTGCAGCCAGAGCCGGCACCACCACCACCTGGTCTGCCGCCGGTGTGGCAGCACCGTCGAGGTGGCCGGGCCGGCGGTCGAGCGGTGGGCCGACCAGGTCGCCGCCCAGCACGGTTTCACCGAGGTCGGGCACACCTTCGAGATCTTCGGCACCTGCGCGGAGTGCGCCCGCTGACGACCCGGCCACGTCGCCGGGTGGGCCGGACCGGGACGGTTCTCCCCGGTCCGGCCCACCCGTGCGGCGGGTCAGCAGTTGCGCAGCTCGGGTGACTGGTTCAGGAGCTGGCCACGGGTGGAGACGAACCGGCGGTAGGGCTCCGAGTCGACCGCCGCCGGCCGGAACGCGGCGACCCGGTGGCAGTTCTGGAACGCCAGCCTGACCCCGAAGTGGCGCTCCAGGCTGGCCCGGATGGCGTCGCTGGCCATCGCGCGCAGCAACTGCCCCCGCTCCGCGTCACCGGGCGGCGGTACGACGTTGTCCGCCCGGTCCGCGCCGGACGACTCCAGGTCGGCGACGACCCGGCTCACGGTCTGCCAGGCGTACGGCAGCGAGTCCCGGACGCAGGCGACGAAGTCCCGGTCGTCGACGGGGCCCGCCTCGGCGGCTTCCAGCAGGGCGGATGGAACGGTGAGAGACATGGGCGCTCCTCAGCTGATAACGATTATGATTGTCGTTAGCGCTAACGCAGGGAGCACACCACGTCACCCCGTCCGCGTCAACAGCGACACTCCGGCTGCCGGAGCGGTGCGGCTCCGTCCCGTCCGGCTCAGCCGCGCCTGAGCTCACACTTCGGCGGTGGGGGCTGCCCGGTCCACCGCAGCTCGGCGCAGTACCGCAGCGAGCGCGCGGGCGACACCCGCCACTCGTAGCGGGCCGCCTGGAAACCCATGTGGGTGACCCGTCCACAGCACCGGAAGGGCACGTCGCCGTTGCGCAGCCGGTGCTCCTCGACCACCCCGTCGATCTCCATCCGTACCCGGAGCTGGTAGTCGACCGTGCCGTGCGGGAACACCTCGCCGCCGTCGTACGGCGGGCCCAGCGGGGCCGGCAGCTCGATCGTCTGCCCGGCGACGAGGACGCGCGGCCGACCGGGGTCCCCCTCCCACCTGCCCGCCGGCCGTCCGCTGCCGGAAGGGGTGGTGGCCGGGGCCGGGGCGTCGTCCCGGCAGGCCAACTCGACCCAGGGACCGTCCCCGCCCGACAGGTCGACGTCGGTGACCGACACCGCCGCCACGGACACGCCACCGATGTCGAGGGTGCGCCGGGCGTGCACCGACAGGGCGTGCACCGGCGCGACACCCACCGGGATGCCGCCGTCGCGCTGCGCCCACCCGGCGAACTGCCGACAGTCCGTGACCGGGGCCGGCGGTCCCGCCTCGGCGCGGGCCCGGGTGGTCAGGAACGTCAATTCGGTGCCGTCCTCGGTGCCGGTGATCCGGGCGGTCACGTCGAGGACCGGGCCGACGCCGACCGCGTCGGACGGGCTGGCCGGGCCCGACGGTGGAGGCGACGCGGCCCGGTGTCCCGCCCCGTCCCGCGCCCCGAGCAACCGGACCACCCCGAAGGCCAGCAGGGCGGGCAGGACCAGGGCGACCACGAGCAGGGCGGTCTGCCGCCGGCCGGTGTTCACAGTTTCCACACCGGCGGTCCGGCGCCGTCCGCGGTCCAGCCGTCGAGCAGGCTCACGTGGTACCGGTCCTGGTAGCGGGCGGCCACGCCGGTGCTGCGGAACGGCCGACCGTGGTCATCGACCACCTGCACCCGCTTCTCGCCGCCGAGGTCGAGTTCCAGTTCGATGACCCATTCGCAGTACGACCGGTCGGTGTACGCCTGGACGTCGATGGTCACCGGCTCACCCGGGCTGAGGGTCAGCGCGCGGCGGTCCACGTAGGCCGCACCGAGCGTCTCGTCCTTCGGACTGATCACCCGGGCGACGCTCTCCGGCTCGTCCAGGTCGAAACCGATGCTCAGCGGCTCCCCGTCGCCCTGGCTCCCCCGGAGGAGGAGAGTGCCGGACAGCGGCGCGAAACGCTTGAGCACCCGCGCGCGGATCTGCCTGACGAACACCGGGCCGGTCCACTGGCCGACCGCGGAGACGCGGAGCCGGGTGAGGACCCGGGCCAGCCGCCCGTCGACGGAGCGCACCACCCCGTTCACGACGTCCGGGAAGGTGTCCGCGACCTCCCCCTCGGCCGGCAGCGACCGGGAGAGGAGTCGCTGCCGCTGGTCGCCGGTCAGCGGCGTGGCCAGGGCCCAGACCACCGCCTCGTCGGAGCGGTCGTAGTAGTAGGCGTTGGTCGCGATCGGCGGCTTCCGCTGGGCGTCGGCCCGTTTGGCCTGCTCGACCGCGCGGTCGTCGCGTACCGCCTGCTCCGCGGAGGTGATCCGGTTGGCGACCGCGCCGATCACCGTGCCGATCACCGCGCTGGCCGCCGCCCCACCCGCCGCCAGCAGCAGCTTGCGCCGGGTGGACCGGTCAGCGGCGGCATCCGGCTGCCCGTCCGACAGCGGCGCGGCCGGCACCGGCTGCGGTCCCGTCGGCTGCGGCGTGGCTGCCTCCCGGGGCGTGACTGCTTGCGGCGGCTCGGCTGCCTGCGGCGGCGTGACCGCTTCCCGGGGCGTGGCCGCTGCCGGCTGCGGCGGTTCCGGTCTGCGCTGGCCCCTGGTCCGTCTGGGTCTGCGTGGTGGCACGCCTCTCACCTCCGCACGGCGACCGGATCGACACGTTACGCCATTGTGGATGGAGCCGCAGGGGTAACGCGCCCGTCAGCGGGGCGCGCTGCCGAACGCGCTGGAGAGGTAGGCCCGCGAGTCGGCGAGCGCGCCCTCGATGATCCGGGCCGCCTCGCGCGCCTCCTCGGGCCGGTGCCCGGCCTGCACCTGGAGCCGGAACCGCGACGAACCGGTCGGGGTCACCGGGAACTCGACCATGAACGCCAGCACCCCCCGGTCGAAGAGCAGCCGGTTCGCCGTCCGCGCCAGCTTCTCGTTGCCGATCAGCAGGGGCACGATCGGGGACGGCTCACCCATGCAGGTCAGGCCCCGCCCGGTCAGCTCGTCCCGCAGCGCGTGGATCGCCGTGAAGAGCCGCGCCCGTAGCGCGTCCCCCTCGGCCGACCGGATGATCCGGGCCGCCTCCCGCACCACCGCTGTCTGCACCGGGGAGAGCGCGTTGGAGAAGAAGTGCGAGCCGCCGAACATCTTCACGTACTGCTTCAGGGCCGGCGACCGGGACGCCACGAAACCGCCGTTGGAGCAGAACGTCTTGGAGAACGCCCCCATCACGATGTCGACCTCACCGAGCAGGCCCTGCATCCCCAGCACGCCCGTGCCGCCCGGCCCCATCGAGCCCAGGTCGTGCGCCACGTCGACCAGCAGCGTGGCGTCGTGCTCCCGGCAGAGGCGTTGCAGGGCGACCAGGTCCGGCCAGTCGGCGTCCACCGAGAAGAGCCCGTCGGTGACCACCAGGATGCCGTTGCGGCTGTCGGTGGCCCGGATCCCGGTCAGGTGCCGGCGGACCGCCTCGACGTTGAGATGCTCGTAGCGGACCACGTTGCGGGTCGCCGCCCGCGCCCCCTGCTGGAGGCAGGAGTGGGCCAGCCGGTCGATCAGGATGTGGTCGGACTGCCGGACCAGGCCGACGACCGCCCCGAAACCGGCCGCCCAGCCGGTCGGGAAGAGCGTCACGTGGTCGAGTCCGACCAGGTCGCCGAGGGCGGCCTCCAGGTCGTCCGAGATGCGGGTGTTGCCGAGCACCATCGGCGAGCCGGCACTGTGCGGCCCGTAGTCGTGCATCGCCTTCGCCGCCGCCTCCCGGATCCCCGGGTGGGTGTTGAACGACAGGTAGTCCTGCGAGTTGAAGTTGATGCCCCGGGCCCGCCGGCCCAGGTCGTTGGTAATCTGGGCGACGCTGTCCGGCGCCGCCTCCAGCACCCGGGAGTACTGCCACGTCTCGGTACGACGGCGGGCCTGCACCCAGTCGTAGAAGTCCTCGGTACGGGTCAGCAGGTTGCGCCCGGCGGGCCGGTAGAAGTCGTAGGCGTTCTTGTCCAGCGCGTACTCCTCGTCGGGGTCGACGGGGTTGCGCAGGTGGGCCGGCTCCCACATCTCGGTCAGGTCCTCGACCACCCGGGCCAGTTCGTCGCCGTCGAGCGACCCGAGGTCGTCCCACGGGACGTGGGTGGCCCAGTTGCGGGTCATCTCGGAGACCTCCGACGCGGTACGCGCCATGGTCGCCGCGTCCCCGCGCCGGGCCGCCGCCAGGATGATCCCGATCAGTTCGCCGTCGTCACGCTGGTCCAGCTCGATGGTCACGGTGCCGTCTCCCGGGTGCGTCATCAGGCGAACAGGTTCTGCTGGTACGAGCGGGACGTCGCGGCGAAGTCGGCGAACACCGCGTGGTCGGCCGACGACTCCTTCGCGGCGTCGTTGAGCAGGAAGAGGTTCGACGCCTGGAAGAACTCCGACACCGGGGCGACGTCGGCGTGCGTGGCGATGAACCGGTCGGTCTCCTGCTGGTTGCCCCGCAACGCGACGAACAGCTGCAACTCGTCGTGCCGGTACGGCCGCATCTCGGCCAGCGTGCAGACGTAGTCGTGGTAGGCGGCGGCGTTCTGGCTGCGACGGCGGCCCCCGTAGGCGGCCATCGCCTCGTCGATCGACGCGGCACCGCGCAGCCACCGGTCCAGCGCGGCGCTGACCAGTTCCGCGTCGCGGAAGGCGTGGGTCATGCCGATCGCGGTGCACTGGTCCTTGGCCGACTCGGCGTCACCGACGAGCACCCAGCCCGGCCCGTGCAGCGGTCGCAGGAACGCCGACTGGTCCAGGGTGCCGTAGATGCGCTCCTCGCGGGTCCCCTTGGCCCGTACCATCTCGCCCAGCTCCGGGCTGACGAAGTCCAGGGCCCGCTGGTAGTTGCCCGGCACGTCGGCGCGGAACTCCCGCGACCACTCGCTCGGCCCCCAGACCAGCACCATGTTCTGCCCGAAGTTGGTCGGCACCACCGCGCAGGCCAGCCGGCCGCGCCGGTGCAGCTGCGCCGGGCCGAGGTCGAAACCGGACCAGTAGCTCCAGTACGCGAAGGTGCAGCGGGGCCGCTCGTCGAACTTCGGCAACCCGAGGGTACGGGCCACGAACGAGTTCCGGCCGTCGGCGCCGACCACGATCCGGGCCCGCTCCTCGACCTGCTCCCCGTCGACTCCACGCCCCCGTACGCCGACCACCTGCCCGTCCTCCACGACCAGCTCACGGACGGTGAACCCGGTGCGTACCTCGGCCCCGGCCCCGGCCGCCGCGTCGACGAGGATCTGGTCGAGCACCCGCCGCCGCACCGAGGCGTAGCTCTGCACCACGCCGGAGTCGTCGCCGTGCAGGTCCCGGAAGTACTCCCGGAGCAGCTCGACCGGCACCGAACCGGTAAGCGAGATGCCGTCGTTGACCACCTCGACCGTGGTGTGTGCCGGGGTGACCGCGAGAACCTCGTCGAGCAGCCCCCAGCGGTTCAGGTAGGACATCCCGTGCGGCCAGAGGAAGTGTGTCGAGATGACGTCGCTGGGGAACGAGGCGCGGTCCACCACCAGCACCCGGTGGCCCTGCCGGGCGAGCAGCAGCGCGGTGGACGCGCCCGAACAGCGGGCACCGATCACGATGGCGTCGTACATCTGCCTCGGTCCTTCCGGGGGTGGCGGTGGGGAAACGTACCCGCCGTGGTGCGGAGTCGCCGCAGGTCAACCCGGGTCTGTCAGGGGCCTCGACGGTTGCCTCCGGTGCCTGCACCACCCGGCCCGGCCAGCCCGAGCGCAGAGCATAGCTTACGTCCACAGTGGAACATTGCGGATCGGGCTTCATCGCGCACATGGGCTCTTCGTGTGGAGTTGGCCGTCGGAGGTGACCTCGAAGGCGTGCGGGGCCGCCACTGCGTGGATCACCCCGAGCCGGGCCGTCCGTTGCTGGACGCTGATCGTTGTCCGGGGGCTTCCGGGAATCGGCCGGACACGTCGCGTCGGCGCAGCCTGGTGGACAAGGGGAACACCCCGCCCGGCCAGAGGAGAGCCATGGTGAAGAAGAGATGGTTGCTGATAGCCCTTGTCGCGGTGGTTGTCGGTGCTGCGGCACCTCCGGGGAGTCCGGCGTCCGCCGCGATCTTCGGTCCCGACACACGGACACCGGTCAGCCCGACCACCGGGTATCCCGCAAGTGCCACCGTCCGGTTGACGTTCCCCGGTGGCCAGTGCACGGGCTTCATGATCAGTGAACGTACGGTCGCGTCTGCTGGCCACTGCCTGCACACCGGTCCGGGCGGCACGTGGCGTCCCAACATCGTGGCGTACCCGGGCTCCGATGGCAGCAACGCGCCGTTCGGTTCGTGCGCCGCCGTCCAGTTGTTCGCGCCAGTGGGCTGGACCGGGCGTTCCAACGCCCCGGGTGGGGGAGATCCGGCCCACGACTACGGGGCGGCCCGGCTCAACTGCACGGTCGGCACCAGGACCGGCTGGTTCGGCCTGGGCTACCCGACACAAACCACGACCGGGTCGTGCACGACGACCCAGGGATATCCGTCCGACCGGCCTGGGCAGTGGACCAGCAGCGACTCCGTCCGCGCCGAGGACGCGAACTTCCTCTACGTCCGGCACCCCTTCACCAGTGGGCAGGACGGCAGCCCGATCTATTTCGCCCAGCCGCCGGTGTCGGCGCTGTTCTCCGCAACGGACTGGGACGAGCTGTGCCCCCGGCCACCGGTACTGGTGAAACCATGCCCGTGCCCGCCGCCGCCGGCCCCCTGTGCCGACTGCCCACCCATCACGGTCGCGGCGATCCTCACCACCAACCCGTACGCCACCGGGCCCAGCCTCGCCAACAACATCGCTACCCGGATCACGCCCGAGATCGTCAACAATCTCATGCAGTGGCGTTGACCAGACCGTGGTCGCTCCCGGGACGGACGGCGGGCCGCCGCCCCGGGAGTTGGGCTGCGTCTGGTCGGCCGCCAAGCCCCAGCCCGGCACAGGGCGGTTGTAAGGGGTGAACGCGAAAGGCGATGAGGGCCTGTTTGTCAGTTCAGGTGGTGGGCCGCCAGGGACTCGAACCCTTAGTGCCGGACGGCATTGGCGGATCAGCCTCAACCGGACAGTTTCGGCCTGCGAGCAGGGCGGCGGCCTTCATCGCCTCTTGACGTTTTACAGGGGTTTCTGGTCTCAGTTGTGCCGGATCTGTGCCGGATGATCATGCATCGGGCATCGAAGACTATTGCCCCTCCGGCTTGACGAACGTTCCGCGCTGCGGCACCACGAACAACACGCCCTGGTCCACGAGTACCGCGATCGCGCGTCGCACGGTCGCCCGAGCAAGGCCGTACTCCTGAACAAGCTGAGACTCGGACGGGATAGCCCTGTTGGGCTGCCAGTCACCCCGACGAATCCGGGCCACGAGGATGCCAGCCAGTTGACGATACGGCGGCAGTGGCGCGCCGTGATCGATGTCAGCGTCCGGGTCGGGCTCCATGCTGCTGACGCTAGAAGTCCTCCCATGATCGGCATCGACCTTCTACGTATCTAGACGTAGGTAGTCCAACGTTGGTACGTTGCGGCTATCCCGCTGCGCTGGTCGTGGAGGCCCCAACCCGCCCCGGTGCGGCGGTACCCCTGCCCGGCCGGTCTCCTCCGAATCCGGTCGGGCAGGGCCACCGCAGGGAGGGAAGAGCATGCCTCTTGACCCACGGGCCTTACCTCGCCTCCAGCCCCCGACGCCGGGTGAGGAACTGCTGATCAGCCGGGAAGCGTCGGTGCAGTTCGCGCGGACACCCGCGTTCGTGCTCCGGGTGATCTCGGTCTGCCCCCGGCCCACCTATGACGGCTGGGCGTGGGTGACCGGCTACCAACTCGACGGCCAGGGCCAGGCCGTCACCAAGCGGGAGATCTTCGTACGGCTGGCCGGCCTCAAGCGGGTCCGTCGTTCTGAAGGGCGCCTGACGTCGGGCTCGCCTTTCGTGTCACGGCCGAACACCCGGTGGACACCGCCACAGCAGCGCCTTTGACCTGACCCGGACCAGCCACGCAGCCGGCCCCTGGTCGACCACCCCGCCCACAGCGGCTCCCCACCCCCTTCCCAGGTGCCGGTTTTGACCTGACCTGGACAGCGGTAGGACCTGGCACGGGGGGTCACCAGCTCGGGCACCGCGACCGCCGCCCCCATGCTTGGGGCTTGCCGGTCCTCCCTTGCGGGCCATTCGACCCGATGAATTGGCATCTACGCAGGGCCGCGCTGCTGCTCATGACTCCGTGGCTTCTGCTCGCTGTCCGCTCCCAGGGCACTCCTCGGGCGGGGCGTAGGCGCGAATGGTGCCGTTGTGCCGCGCGACCCTTCCGCCAGCGGTGAGGGCTACGACGCGTTTGCAGACGGGGCACCGACCCCCCTGGTGCTGCGATCGCTGAGCCACCTCGCCTCCTCAGGTAGGCCTTTGCACGTCGTCAGTTCTACCCGCCATGTCCCAGTCGGCGTCGGGAGCTGCGCCGCGTGCACCCAGTCCCGGCCGCCTGCGACTGTCGACTGCTCCCCTTGCTACGCCGTGCGCCGGGGCGTGACCGGCCGCCAGGCCGCACGCGCGCCCCGGCGCGAACACGGCGGCGGGCCGAAGGCCCGCCCTTGACCAAGTAAAGAAAGTCTGAACACACTGCCCTCCGGTAATGCGCTACAGGCGACAAACCACCGCTGTGGCGTCGTCCCGGTGCTTATACCTCGGCCAGATCAAACCATCGGGATCACGGTCCTCAAGTTCGCGGGTGGCCGCAATCAGGGCCGACGGGCCTTGCTCGTAGGTGAGGGTCAACAGTTCGGGCCAATCCATAACACTGAAATCGGTAACGAGAAGAGCGGCTCCATCTGACAGCAGCGCAGCACCGTGTACCTCGTCCACGACTCCGGACATCGCATGTGCAGCGGCCGACGGGTCGACCTGCGCCACCCAGTAGCCACCGGGTCGGTTTCTTACCTGTTGCTGCTCACGAATTAACGCGACAAGAGCCGCATTATTGCTCTTGTCTTTATTGGAGCTGGCAGCTCGTGCGCTATTAGAGGCGAAGGCGTTAACCGACTTGTCTTGTACCACTATCGGCCCATCGCTGACACGATCAAACGCTATCACGGAGTCCGAGAGGACAAGATACTCCAGCGAGTCTCCGACATTCCTCACCATTGCTACCGTCGAGCACGGGGAACCAGGATGGGCGAGGTCGCAGGAGTCGCGGTGCATAGCTGCCACAGCATCGATGGAATCCGCCAACACTTCCACCAAGCCTCGGCCAGAGTTGCCCGCGAGCCACAACAGCTTGCATCCGAGTTGGTGCACGTACCAGGGCGTTCCATGTATACAGCCCGTCTCCGGTGCCTCAGAAAGTCCGTCAAGGACAACAGCAACGTTCGTTGTGGTACCAGCCCAATCCTCGTTCCTGCCGTCAGGATGTCCGGATTCACTAGCTACGCTTACGTACACTCTTCCTCCCAGGCTGATGGATTGGTGCCAGCAGTTCCGCGCGCTGAATCTGGCGCGATTCGGGGTCCCACTCGCATTCGACCAAGCATGACCAGCGAGTGGCCTTCACGTCCCGATACAGGTCGGTTAGCTCCTGTTCGAGATACATCGCCGCGCCCTGACCACCTGGCGCATGGATTCCAGCCATGTAAAGCCAGTAACCCCGCCCGTCCGGCCTCGGCAGGCGACCCAGATAGGCATAGTCACCGGGCTTACCCGAATCCTCCGGGGAACGGTACTGACGTCCGGTCGCCTTATCGTAGAGATACCAGCCATCGGCATCCTTCTCGAATCCGTAACGCTCGTCCGCCGCTAGCATCTGCGCAATCAGCGGCGACCGTCGCGGACCACAGATCACCACCAGGCCCTCACGGTTAAGATCAATTAGGCCGGGAGGAACGATGTACTCGACCTCGACGGGTTCCAAGCCAGTTCGGCGAACGGTGCGGTTAAGGATCTCGATCGCAGCCGCGTGCTCCTGGTGCACAACAGGACGCCCGGACCCGCTCTCCTGCTTGGTGTCGACTGCGAACGTCACGGTCGACCCCTCCGAGAACAGGATGCGCTCCGGGGCTCTCTTCGGCGCGGCGCTGAGCTGTGACAGCCGTGCGCGACTTACGCCTGCTTTGTCGGCAATCTCCGCCAACGTCATACCTTGGCTGCGTAGGTAGTCCACGGCATCCCGGCGCAGCTTGCCGAACTCAGCGATCGCAGCCTGATAGTCGGCCATCGCCTCAGTCGCCAGCCGAACCCGATCCAGCGGGTCCGGGGTGTCTCTAACCCTCTGTAGCTCTTCCACAGACTCTCCCTCCGGGGTGGTGAGGCCAGTCTAGTAAGGGGGGTTACGGAAACCTAGAGTGGCCCCTTGACGAAGACGGAAGCCCGACTTACGGTTGTGGCGTAAGGGGGGTTACGGAGGCAGCTCCAGACCCCTCCGGGGTTGGGCACCGCTGTATCCGCCCTACTCGGACCCACCTAAGGCAACGATGTCCGACCACCCGAGGGTCGGCCGAAGGAGAGAAGCCCAGATGCGGAACATCCCTGTGAACCTGTCCGGCTACAAGCTGCGTGTGGTGGAGGAGCCGTCGATCAAGGCAGATCAGGAGGGGAAGGTGATCACGGCTTACGGCACGAATGACCCGCTGTTCACGGTGGCGGTGTTCGCCAAGCCGGTGGCGACGGAGGACGGCTACCGGGGCAAGGGCGAGGAACTGAAGATCACGCTCTCGGCTGACCCCGGCCAGGTGGAGGAGGGGGAGTTGGTGGAGCTGATCGGGCCGACGGTGTCGCACTGGGAGCGGGACGGCCGGTCGGGTCTGACCTGGAAGGCGCAGGGCCTCAAGACCGCGCGGTGAGCACCCGGCCGCGTTTCTGATCGTTCGCCCCGCCCCTGTCTGGTGGGCGACCCGTTCGAGTCGGGTCGGGGCACTTCGTCGAGGCAATGGGCCGCCTATCGGTTCATCCTCGGCAGCATGTTCATTGAGAATTACACAGTGGATAGAACCTTGCCTAAAACAGGTTGATATCACTATTCAAGAAATGAGGGGAGGTTGCTATGTCTGATTTCGAGTTGACTCTTATCGGGTTGCTGATCCTTTCGGTTTCGGTGAACGTCGGTCTGATTCGTCGTGAGACGCGCCGATGGCGGCGGGTGTGGCGTCTGACGGGCCGGGAGTGACCGCCTGGTCGGTGGTTTCCATCCCTCCCGGGTGCGGGTTCCCGGGGGTGGGTGGTGTCCACCGATCGTGTGGGCTTCCGTGACCGGGAGGAGCAGGTGTGGATTTGGTGCCGGAGTTGGTGAAGTCGATGACCGGCCGGCGGCGGTATGAGGCGTTGATGGGCAACGTGCAGGGCCTGGCGATGCTCCTCGACGGTGTGAAAAGCCTGATCAAGTCGTGTGAGCCGCCGCCGGGGACGCTGTACCAGTTCGCCGCTCGGATTGAGGACCTGGAGGAGGCGCACCGGCAGGCGGTGGAGTCGCTTCTGGCGTTCAAGGTGCGGGTCAAGACGTATGAGGCGGACCTGATCGCCAAGCCGTGGAAGGTGAACTGATGTCGTACCGGGTCACTGACACCTACGACGGGGTCGATCAGGCGATGCGTCTGCTGCGCCGGTCGATGAAGGGAATGCCGGAGCGGTACCGCTACATGAAGAACTACGACGAGTTGCGTCGGGCGGTGGCGGTGCTGCTGGTCCTCCTCGAAGAGGCCACGCCGTGGCTGGAGGAGACCGACAAGGCGAAGCGGGCGACGACGCTCGCGAAGAAGATGCTCGAAGGGGTCCGCTGACCGACAGTTGTTCGACGGAAAAGGCCCGGGTTGGTAATTCGATCCGGGCCTTTTCTGTGCCCAAAACATCAGTAATGGATTGCATTCGAATTGGTGAAGGTAGGTGCGGGAGATGGGTAAGCGCGTTCGGGGTTGGGAATGGCGTGTGGCGGGGTGGGCTGCCAGGCACCCGGGGTTCGTGGCGGCTCCGGCCGCGCTGGGCGCTGGTCTGGTCGAGTTCGGGCCGGTGACCACGGGCGGCGTGATGGCCGGTGCGGTCGCTGCCGGGGTCGGCTGGTACCGGGGTCACCCGGACTCCTGGGAGTTGGTGGCGGCCCCACGGTTGCGGGCGGTGCGGCGGCGGTGGCTGTCGCGGGCTTACCTGGGGCCGTGGTGGAGCCGGGTGGTGGAGGCGTGCAACCTGGTCACGGTCCACCGCACGACGGGCGTGATCAACGTGCCCCGGATCATCCGTATCCGCTCGCACTCCCCGTCCACGGAAACCGTCTACGTGCGGCTGTTGCTCGGGCAGACGCCGAAGATGTGGGAGGAAGCCGCTGACGCTCTGGCGGTCTCGTTGCAGGCGGAGCGGGTCGGCGTCGAGCGGGTGCGCCCCCAGGTGATCGCGTTGGTGGTGCAGCGGTCGGAGCCGTTCACGGAGCCGATCATTCCGCCGGACCTCTTGGGCGACTCGGAGGCGGTGGACCTGTCCCGGGTGTATCTGGGTGAGACCGAGCACGGGACCGATTGGGTTGCGCCGTTGCTGGGGCAGCACTGGCTTGTTGGTGGGGCTTCCGGGTCGGGGAAGAACTCGGTGACGTGGATGGCGTTGCGGGCGTGCGCGCCGCTGATCCGTGACGGCCTGGTCCGCCTGCACGTGGTCAACCCCAAGGGCACCGAACTCAACGCCCTCCAGCCGGTCTCCCACCGGTACGCCGAGACCGACGCCGACATCGTCGAGGTCATCCAGGGCTTCTGGGCCACGATGCAGGACCGCAAGCGCACCTTGGCCGAGCAGGGCCGGCGAACCTTCGTCATGTCCCGAGAGACTCCGCTTGACGTCCTGGTCCTCGACGAGCTGGGCGCGGTGACCGGCTACGGCGACCGGTCGCTGACCAAGGGCGCTCAGTCCGTTCTGCCGCTGATCCTGTCGCAGGCTCGCGCGCTGGGCGGCACCGTGATCGGCGCGCTCCAGGAACCCACCAAGGACGTCATCCCGCAGCGTGACCTGTTCTCCCTGCGGGTGTGCCTGCGGACCACGTCGGCCGGGCACGTTGACATGGTCCTCGGTGAGGACATGCGCCGCCGGGGTGCCCTCGCTGACGAGATTCCGAACGTGCTGGAGTCGGCCGGGATCGGGTTCGTCGTGAAGCAGCGTTCCCGTACCCCCGTGCGGGTCCGGGCCGCGTACTGCGACGACTCCGACATCGCCGACCTCGTCCGTGTTGCCGGCTGGCCGGTGTCCGAACTCGCCGCGACGGGCCAGCGGTGAGCGACACGCGGGAGGGCGCCAAGCCGGCTCGTCCGCCTCGGCCGGTCCGCAAGCTGTCCCGGCGGCTGGACGTGGCGCGTCAGCTTCACGACCTGGAGCAGGATGCCGCCGCACTCGACATCGTCGACATCGAACGCCTCCGGGTGTCGGTAACCCGGTCGCTGTGGGTGTTCCTGGCGGTCGGGTCGGTGTTCACCACCACCGGCGTTCAAGACTTCCTCGCCGGGCACCTCACCCCGGCCGATCCGGTGTGGTGGGGCTGCTGGGGCGTCGAACCGTGCCTGGTCGGCATCCTCATCACGATCCTGCGATGGGAAGCCGCGATGATCGCCCGGAGCATCGACATCGACTCCGGGGCCGTCGACTGGCTCAAACGGTTCCTTCTCGGCTCCACCCTCGTCATGAACGTCGTACCGGCGCTCTGGCCCCGTGAAGGCACGATCAGCGCGGGCATGCTCGCCGCGCACATCATGGTGCCGGTCCTGGTGTTCTTCCTCGCCGAAGTCATGCCCATCGTGCAAGCGCGCTGCACCCAAGCACGCCGGGCCATCGTCCTGACCAAGCCTGACGCCAAGGTGACCGAACCGACCGTGTCGGCTCCGGCTGCGGTGGTCGACGTCCCGACCGTTCCGGTCATGCCCCAGCAGACCACTGCGGTCCCGGTCCCGGTCCCGGTCCCTCGGGCGGAGACTCCGCCCCCGCCCCTGCCCCCGGTTCCGGCTGTGGTGGTGGAGCTGGAGGGGCTGGGCATCCCGGCGGGAATGCAGGCGCAGATCCGGCAACTCGTCGCGGACTCGCCCGCCCCGGTGACCGCCGTCGACGTCCAACGCGCCACCCGCCTACCACTGCCGATCGCGGCCCGGGTGGTCGACCGGCTCACCCCGGTCACCGCCAACGGCTATCAGCACTGACCTTCACTCGCTACGGCCTGCCGTGCCCCTCAGAGCACCCGGGGGCACGGCAGGCCCGTCCCTGGAGGGATTCCATGTCCTCACCTCCTCGTCTCTCTCGACCCACCCCGGTCGACCACGACCCAGAAGCCGCGCTGACACGGTGGATGCGGTCGCCGGCGTACAAGGAATGGCGGGCCGGCGTCGAGAGCGTCAAGGGCTGCCTCCAGCCGGTCCGCCTCGTCGGCAAGTGGGAGGTCCGCCACCTCGGCACCGGGGACCTGATCGCCGCACGGCAGGGCCGGGTGTGGGCCTCCTGCGGCACCCGCCGCGCCGCCGTCTGCCCGACCTGCGCCGACCGGTACGCCGCCGACGCCTGGCACCTCATCCACGCGGGCATGTCCGGCGGCAAGGGCGTCCCCGACACCGTCGCCCGGTCGACCCGCCTGTTCGTGACCCTCACCGCCCCGTCGTTCGGCACCGTCCACAACCGGCCCGGCAAGCGGCCCTGCTCCTGCGGGCGCTGGCACCCGGAAGGGCATCCGCTCCTGGGTAGCCCGCTCGATCCGGGCACCTACGACTACACCGGAGCGGTGCTGTGGCAGGCACACAGCGGGCAACTCTGGCACCGGTTCACCATCGCTCTCCGCCGGGCCGTTGCCGCCGCTGGCGGCCTCACCGTCCGTGCGTCCGGGGCACACCTGCGGATCTCCTACGCGAAGGTTGCCGAGTACCAGCGGCGCGGCCTGGTCCACTTCCACGCGGTCATCCGCGCTGACGGACCCTCCGGCCCGGACTCGACGCCTCCGGCTTGGCTCACCCCGGACGTGTTGACCGACGCGGTCCGTACCGCGGCTTCGTCCGTCGAGCTGGACACCGCACGCCCCGACGGAACCCCGCTGGTCCTCCAGTGGGGCAAGCAGGTCGACGTCAAGGACATCACCGCCACCGACATCGACATAGATGGCGGCGACGATGGCGACCAGGTCGTCACCGACACCCGGCTGGCCGGCTACATCGCCAAGTACGCCACCAAGGGCACCGGGGCCACCGAAACCGGAGATCGGCGCATCCGCTCACAGGAACACATCGCGCTCCTACGGGTGTCCGACCACCACCGGGCCATGATCCAAACCGCCTGGGACCTCGGCGGCCTCGACCAGTACACCGAACTCAAGCTGCGCCACTGGGCTCACATGCTCGGCTTCCGGGGCCACTTCCTCACCAAGTCGCGCATCTACTCCACGACCTTCAAGAACCTCCGGGCGGAACGTCAGGCCCACCAGCTCCGCACGGCACTCACCGACGCCGGCCTGCCCGACGACACCGACGTCCTGGTCGCCAACGACTGGCAGATCCTCGGCATCGGCTACGACACCCCCGAACAACTCGAACTCGCCACCGCCATCGGGAACCGCATCCGAACGACCCGACAGCAAGCCAGAAAGGAACCCCGATGAACGCCACCCCCGAACGGCTGTGGAGCGTCACCGACGTCTCAGCGTTCCTCGGCATCCCGGTCGGCACCCTCTACCAGTGGCGGCACCGCCGGATCGGTCCCCGCGCCTCCCGGGTCGGCCGGCACCTCCGATACGACCCTGCCGACGTCCGCGCCTGGTTCGACCAGCGGGCGGCCTGACATGCCTATTGACGACCTGTGGTACCTGACCAAGCGGGGGCCGGACAAGAAGCGGCTCCCGTCGAAGCGACACGGCCGGGGCAAGCGGTGGCGGGTGCGCTACGCCGACGGTGGCGGTGAGCCTCGGGAGCGCCTGTTTGAGCGCAAGGTCGACGCGGAAGCCTTCGACCTCGAATGCCGTTCGGGAGTGGCGGCCGAGGTGAAGGCCAGGCGTGAGACGGAGCGGCTGACCTTCGCCGAGTACGCGCAGCGGTGGAGGGAAGCGCGTGAGTCGGGCTGGGCCACAGAGACGCGACGGCGCATTCCGCAGAACCTGCGGAAGCACCTTTTGCCCGTCTTCGGCGCGAGGCCGATACGCTCCATCAACCTGACTGACGTGCTGGCATGGCTCAGCCGCCTACTCGATGACGGAACACCGAAATCGTCGGTCAGCCTGTACTTCGGCCTGTTCAAGACCATCATGAACGCCGCTGTTGTCGACAAGGTGATCCCCGACAACCCGTGCAACGGCGTGAAGCTTGCCCAGATCCTGCGCGGTCTGTCGCGGGCACCGAAGTGGGTTCCGACCGGTGATCAGGTGCTCAAGCTCGTCGAGGTGGTCCCGCGCCGGTACCGGGCCGCCATCTGGCTGGGAGCGGGGGAGGGGCTTCGTCTCGGTGAGGTACTGGGCATGGAACACGGCCCGCGCTGCGCGGACTTCGACCGTGGAGAGCTGCACGTCGTCCAGCAGCTGCGGCACTCTCCGGAGCACTTCGGCGGCTTCTACCTCTCGACACCTAAGAGCGGTTCCACCGGCACCGTCGACCTGGACGCGGTCGTCGCCGAGGAACTAACCGCCCACGTCAGCGACGTCGGCCCCGTCGAATTCGTCCTTCCCGACATCACTGCGGGGGAGCGGCGGACTCGTTCGGTCGCCTTTCTGTTCACCTCGTCCCGGGGGAAGCTGCTGACCGACACCTACTGGTCGGAGCTGTGGGCGGGCTGGCGCGAAGCCGCCGGCTGGCCGAAGGAGGGCACCTTTCACTCCCTGCGCCACTTCTTCGCCACCACCCTGATGAGCAATGGTGTCGAGCCCCAGGAGGTGCAGAACGCGCTCCGACACGCCAACCTGCGGATCACGCTGGAAACCTACGTCCACTGGATGCCAAAGAAGGACCGGCCGCGTGGCCTGGTCGGTGGCCTCCTGCGGAACGCAGACAGCACACGGCGGCAACCTCGCGCCGACCAACATTCGAGCTGAGTTGTGCCCTGGCTGTGCCCGATGATCTTTGTTTGGCGCGTTCCCAGCTCAGAGGCGGTCAAGAGTGGGCCGCCAGGGACTCGAACCCTGAACCTAAGGATTAAAAGTCCTCAGCTCTGCCATTGAGCTAGCGGCCCGTCGGCCCACAGGTTACCCGACCACGTCCTCCGGTTCGGGTACGCCTGCGGGCAGCCCCCGACAGCCGGGCGGGCGGTCACCCCACCTCACCCCGCGGCCGGTTCCCTGGTGTCGGCCGGTACGACCATGGGTGCTCCGGTGACCGGGTCGGGGACGACCTGGTTCGGCATCCCGAACACCTCGGTGACGAGCCCGGCGCCGACCGTCGACGCCGGGTGCCCCTCGGCCACGATCCGGCCGTCGCGCATCGCCACCAGGTGGGTGGCGTACCGGGCGGCGTGGTTGAGGTCGTGCAGCACGGCCACCACGGTGCGTCCCCGGGTGACCAGGCGGTGCAGCACGTTGAGCACGTCGATCTGGTGTGCCACGTCCAGGTAGGTGGTGGGCTCGTCGAGCAGGACGAGGGGCGTCTCCTGGGCGAGCACCATGGCGATCCAGGCCCGCTGGCGTTGCCCGCCGGAGAGTTCGTCGACCCGCCGGTCGGCCAGGTCGGTGGTGCCGGTGGAGTCGAGCGCCGACTCGACGGCCTCCTCGTCGGCGTGGGAGAAGCGGCGCAGCACCCGCTGGTGGGCGTAGCGGCCCCGGCCGACCAGTTCACGTACGGTGATCCCCTCGGGCGCGGTCATGGTCTGCGGCAGGAGCGCGATCCGCCGGGCGCGTTCCTTGGCCGGCAGGGTGACCAGGTCCGATCCGTCGAGCGTGACCCGGCCCTCGGCGGGGCGGAGCAGCCCGGACAGGGCCCGCAGGAGCGTCGACTTGCCGCACGCGTTGGGCCCGATGAGCACGGTGAACGAGCCGTCGGGCACGGCGAACGACAGGTCGGCGCTGACGGTCCGCTGGTCGTACCGGAGGGTGACGTGCTCGGCCCGCAGCCGCGCGGTCAGCTGGTCGACCATCGGGTCCTCCTGATCTCGTGGACGAGCAGCCAGAGCAGGTACGCGCCGCCGAGGGTGACCGTGACCACCCCCACCGGCACGGTCAGCGGGATCACGTGCTGGGCGATCAGGTCGGCGCCGAGCAGCAGCAGCGCCCCGACCCCGGCGGTGGCGGCGAGCGGCAGACCGGGTGCCCGGACGAGCCGGCGGGCGATCTGCGGGGCGGCCAGGGCGACGAAGGAGATCGGGCCGGCGACGGTGGTGACCGCGCTGACCAGGGCGACCGCGATGACCACGAGGACGGCGCGGTTCCGGTCGACCGCGACTCCGCTGGCGGCGGCGACGTCGTCGCCCAGTTCGAGTTGGGCCAGGGCCGCCGCCCACAGCGGGGTGACGGCCAGCAGCACCAGGATGATCGCAGCGGCCGGCCAGACCACGTCGGCGGTGGCCGCGTTGAGCGAACCGGCGCCCCAGGCGGCGGCGAACAGCGCCGTCTCCAGGTCGGCGCGGAGCAGCAGCCAGGTGTTGGTGGCGGCGAGCATCGAGGAGACGCCGACCCCGACGACGATGAACCGGAACCCGGAGAGGCCGTCCCGGTAGGCGAGCAGGTAGATCGCCAGCGCCGCGAGCAGGCCACCGGCGAGCGAGCCGAGCATCAGCAGGTGCCAGCCGCCGCCGAGCAGCAGCAGGGCGATCAGCATGCCGGTGAACGAGCCGTTCGCCAGGCCGATGATGTCCGGGCTGGCCAGCGGGTTGCGGGTGATGGTCTGGAAGATCGCCCCGGCGACGCCGAGCGCCGCGCCGAAGGCGACGGCGGCGGCGATGCGGGGCAGCCGCCACTCCAGCACGACGGTGCGGGTCAGCCCGTCGATCCGGCCGCCGAGCACGCCGAGCACCTCGTCGAGGCGCAGCGGGAAGTCACCCAGCCAGAGGCCGACGACCGCCAGCACCGCGACGACGAGCGTGGCGGCGGCGCAGACGGCGGCTTCGCGTACGCCGACGGCCACGTGCCGGCGGTCGGTGCCGAGCAGTAGCCGGCGACCTCCGGCGGTGCGGCGGACCGGCCGGCTCACAGCGCGGTCGCCCGTCGGCGTCGGGCCAGCGCGATCAGCACGGGCGCGCCGACGAACGCGGTGACGATGCCGACGGGCATCTCACTCGGCAGGACGGCGACCCGGCCGAGTACGTCGGCCAGCAGCACCAGCATCCCGCCGGCCAGCAACGATCCGGCGAGGATGCGGCGCTGGTCGGTGCCGACGCCCCAGCGCACCAGGTGCGGCACCACGAGCCCGACGAACGAGATGGGGCCGGCGATGGCGCTCGCCCCACCGGCGAGCAGGGTCACCGCACCGAGCACGAGCAGCCGGGTCCGGACCAGGCTGACGCCCTGGGCGGCGGCCAGGTCGGGGCCGAGCGCGAGCGCGTTGAGGCTGCGGGCCGCGACCAGCGCGGCGAGCAGCCCGGCCACGATCAGCGGCAGCACCGGCAGCACCACGGCGGTGTCGCGTTCGAGCAGGCTGCCGGCGTTCCAGCCGCGCATCCGGTCGAAGGTGTCGGGGTGGGTGAGGGTGATCCCGGTGGTCAGGCCGGCGAGCACGGCACCGGTCGCCACCCCGGTCACCAGCAGCCGGGTGGGGGTGGCCCGCAGGTCGGCGGCGCCGCCGACGGCGTACACGGCGACGGCGACCAGGAGCGCGCCGAGCAGGGCGAGCCACATGTAGCCGGCCGGCGAGGTGATCCCGAAGAAGGCGATGCCGGCGGCGACGAACGCGGCGGCGCCGGCGTTGACGCCGAGGATGCCCGGTTCGGCGAGCGCGTTGCGGGTGAACGCCTGCATCAGGGCGCCCGCCACGCCGAGCCCGGCACCGACGAGCAGCCCGGCGAGGGTGCGGGGTAGGCGTTGTCCCCAGACGACGTACTGCGCGGTGTCGCTGCCCGCGCCCCGCAGCGCCGCCCAGACGTCCGCCGGGGGCACCGGGTTCGCGCCCACGAAGACCGACAACACCAGCGACCCCAGGAGTACGACGACCGCGCCGGCCAGCCAGCGTCGGGTGGTACGGCGACGCGCGGCACGGCCGGTGGTCGGCCGTGCCGCGCGGGCGGGTGCGGTGGTGGTCAACTCGACGCGGTGAGGATGCGTTCGAGGTCGTCGAGGACGGCCTGCCCGCCGACCGTGCCGACCCCGGTGATCCAGAACGACTGGTCGACGAGGTGCAGGCGGGGGAAGGCGGCGGCGTTGGCGGTGACCGAGGCGGGGATGGTGCTGCGGTCGTTGACGTCGACGGTGGTGACGAAGACGTGGTCGGCCTTGGCCTCCAGCACCCGTTCGGGGGAGACGTCGACCGAGATGGAGTTCTCCCAGTCGCGCTTAGGGGTGGTGAAGCCGACGCACTCCAGCGCGCTGCCGGCGAACGAGGTGGGCCCGTAGAGGGTGAGGACGCCGTCGCGGGGGCGGATGAGCTGCGCGGTCTTCCCGGCGGTGCCGAACTTCTTGGCGATCTCCGCGCACCGCTGCTGGAAGCCGGTGAGGAGCTTGTCGGCGGAGTCCGCTCCGCCGAGCGTGGTGGCGGTGAACTTCACGTTGTCCTGCCACGGGTCGGCCTGGGACGCCATGAACACGGTCGGGGCGACGTCGGTGAGCTGGTCGTAGAGGGCGGAGTGGCGGGACTCGGTGCCGATGATCAGGTCGGGCTTGAGGGCCGCGATCTTCTGCACGTTGGGTTCCTGGACGGTGCCGACGGTGGTGATGCCGGCGGCCTTGTCGCCGAGGTACTTGGGCACGCCGGCTGCCTCGCTGAGCACGGCCGCGCCGACCGGGGTGATCTCCAGGGCGATGGCGGTGTCGAGCTGGACCGGTTCGAGGACGACGACCCGGGTCGGCTTGTTGGGCACGGCGGTCTTGCCGCGTGCGTGCTCGACGGTTCTGGTGTCGCCGACGCTGCCCGCCGGGTCGGAGTCGTCGGAGCCGCAGGCGGCCACGGCGAGCACCGCCGCCGAGGCGACGGTGAGGGCGAGGAGACGTCGGCGGATTGTCCGAGGGGTGGGCGTGCGCATGGTGCAGGTTCCCGTCTGGCTACTGACAGTGATTACTCGCGGCGATGTTTAGGTTAGCATTACCTAATCATCGATCTCTTCGCGGGCTGGCCGGTCGTGCCAGTAGCCCTGGGTGTGCACCTGTTCCGGATCGATGTGCGCCTCGGTGAAGAGTCGGCGCAACACGACAATCTTGCTACTCTCCGTAGCTGCCCAGGCGTAGAAGTCGGTTCCCGCAGTCGCCGCCGCCCGACCGTTGCCGGCCAGCCAGTCGGCCACCAGCCCGGTCAGCGTCGTCCCGCCCCGGGCGTCGCCCCGCAGCCGGACCTCGACCTGGTGACCGGCGGCCACGTCGTCGAGGGTGCCGGCGTCCGCCGCGTCGCCGGCCTCCAGCAGGACCGTCGCCCGCACCCCCGGACCGAGGCCGGACAGGATGCCGCGCACCGCCGGGTACGCCGTCTCGTCCGCCGCGATCAGCACCCGCGTCGCCGGCCCCGGCTCCCACTGCACGCCGTACCCGGGGTGGCCGGCCCCCACGTGCGGGCCCGACAGGAGCAGCCGGTCACCCGGCCGGGCCGCCGCCGCCCAGCCGCTCGCCGGGCCGTGCGGCTGGTGCAGGTAGAAGTCCAGGTCCAGCTCGCCCGCCGCCGGCCGGGTCCGGTACGCGGTGTAGCTGCGCAGCCTCGGGCGCACACTGCTGGGAATGGACCGCCACTCGCGTCGCCACGTCTGCTCGGGCTGCCCCGCCCGCAGCTCGGCCGGGTAGCCGCCGTCGACCGGAAGCATGATCTTGATGCGCTGGTCGAGCTGGTACGGGGCCATCTCCCGCAGCCGCTCGTCGCCGAGCGTCACCCGGACGAACCCGGGCGACAGCTGCCGGGTCGCCGTCACGGTCGTCGCGAACAGGACGTTTGGCGAGTTGCCGAATGCTGACATGCCGGCAGAGGCTAGCGTGCCCCGTCCGGGCAGCTCACCGCCCCGGACCCGGCAGTGACCCGGGCCCACCCGGCCGGCGTCCGGTGACCCCCGCGCGACGCCCGTCGCAACGGTGGAACCCGCCGGGCCGGCGACGAACTCCCCGGCGGCATCCCTCGCCCCCGGTCGCGGCGTTCCCGGAGTCGGCCGCCCGACCAGGAAAAATGCGCGGAACATTGACGGTGGCCATGGTGGTGGCCCAATCTGACGCCGGCCCGGGTCTCCGCAGGTCCGGGCTTTCCACGCGTCGGCGAAGGAGTTCGTGTGCCACACATCACGCTCAATACGAATGAACCCGGAATCCGCGGCCTGTTCCGCTTCCGGCCGGAGACGGCGTTGCCGCTGAACGCGCTGGTCGAGGCCCTGCTGTGTGGCCCGGGCACGTTGACCCGGGGCGAAAGAGAACTCATCGCAGCCTATGTGTCGGGTCTCAACGAGTGCCGGTACTGCTACTCCGCCCACGCGGCGTACGCGGCGGCGCAACTCCCCGAGGGAATGCCCCTGGTCGAGCAGGTGCACGACGACGTCGACAGCGCGCCGGTGTCGGCCAAGATGCGGGCGCTGCTGGACGTGGCCGGCGCGGTGCAGCGCGGTGGCCGCGAGGTCACCGGGGACCTGGTGGCCGCTGCCCGGGCCGAGGGCGCCACCGACGTGGAGATCCACGACACCGTGCTGATCGCGGCCGCGTTCTGCATGTTCAACCGCTACGTCGACGGGTTGGCCACCGTCCTGCCGGACGACCCCGACTTCTACACCGACCGCGCGCAGCGGATCGCCGCCCACGGCTACCTCGGCGTACTGCAACAGGAGGTCATCCACGAGTGACCGGCCCGGCAGGCCCGTGACGTCGGCGCGGCGCGCCGTCAGCGGGCCTGCCGGAGCGCGTCGGCCAGTTCCGTCCCCGGGCACCCCCGGGCGGTCGTCAACTCCATGTGACGTATCCTGTACACGACTCTGGGTAATTGCCGGAGGTGATTTGCCGGTCTCGCTCCCGTTATGTCATTGCAAGTTGTGATCAATCTTGACCTTGTCGTGAAATGCTTCTTAAGGTCTCTTTTGGTCGTCAGCCTGATCGGGAGAGAGAATCGATGGACGAGGTGTCCCTTTCCGATCGTCTGGGCGACCAGCTACGGCGCTTGTGCGAGGCGGGCGGAATCGGTACGGCAGAGCCGTCGGAACTGCTGGAAAGCCTGCTCGGACCAGCCGGCGCACAGCCGTTGTCGGCCCCGCCGCGCTGGCCGTCCAATGTCGCGGACGACCACACTCCGGTGGAGTTCTCCATCGCGTTCAGCGCCACCGAACCGCCGACCGTACGGATTCTCGGCGAGACGCTGGGTGCGCCACCCGGCCGGTCGACCAACATGCTCGCCACCCAGCGGTTCCTCGACACCCAGGCGCACCGTGCCGGCCTGTCCACGTCCCGGCTGGATTCGGTACGCGACCTGTTCACCACCGACGACCCGCAGGGCGCCTTCGCGCTCTGGTGCTCACTGGTGTTCCGCAGCGGCCGGCGACCCGAGTTCAAGGTCTATCTCAACCCGGAACTCCGGGGGGTCGACCGGGCGCCGGGCCTGATCTCCGAGGCGCTGCACCGGCTCGGCCTGGGCCGGTCCTACCGGGCGATGCTCGACCACGGCATCCGGCCGGGCGAACTGGGCCACCAGGACCGGCTGACGTTCTTCGCCCTCGACCTGCACGACGACGCGCAGGCCCGGGTCAAGGTCTACCTGACCCACCACGACGCCGGGGTGCCCGACGTCCTCCGGGCGGCCGGGGTGGCCGACGGCGTGGACACCACCCGGCTCGCCGAGTTCGCCACGCTGGCCGGTGGCGGCCGGACCCGGTTCACCGGTCTTCCGCTGGTGGGCAGCTACACCCTCGTCGAGGGGGCGGACCGGCCGGTCGGCTACAGCCTCTACGTGCCGATCCGGGGCTACGTCGACGACGACGAGGAGGCGTACGACCGGGTGGTGGCGGTCCTGGACCGGTACGGCTTCGGCCGCACGGTGCTGGACCGGGCGCTCGCCGCGGTGGCCCGACGGCCGCTGCGCGACGGCGTCGGGCTGATCCCGCACCTGTCGTTGCGGCTGGGCGCCCCCCGACCGGGGGTGACCGTCTACCTGTCCGCCGAGGCGTACCAGGTGACCCCGCCGGTACGCCGCCCGGTGACCGTCGACCGCACGGCGCTGGCGACCCCGACCGGCCGGGCCGGCGCGGGACACCCCTGACTGTCCATCGAGGAGCGAGTAGTGGCCGTCGACGCCTACGAGATGTTGCCCCCGTACCGGATCAAGGTGGTCGAACCGATCCCCTTCCTCGACCCGCAGGAGCGGCGGGAGGCCCTCGCGGACGCCGGATACAACCCGTTCGAGCTGCGCGCCGACCAGATCACCATCGACCTGCTGTCGGACTCCGGCACCGGGGCCACCTCGGCCGCGCAGGAGGCCGCCGCCGCGCTCGGCGACGAGTCCTACGCCGGGGCGCGCTCCTGGTTCCGGTTCCGCGACGAGGTACGCGACCTCACCGGCTACCCGCACCTGCTCCCCGTGCACCAGGGGCGGGCCGGCGAACGGGTGCTGTTCACCAGCCTGCTCGCACCCGGTCAGCTCTGCCTCAGCAACACCCACTTCGACACCACCCGGGCCAACGTCACGCTGGCCGGCGCGGAAGCCCGGGACCTGCCCTGCCCGGCCGCGTTCGATCTCGACAGCGCGGAGCCGTTCAAGGGCGACATCGACCTCGACGCGTTGGCCGCCACGCTCACCGGGCCGGAACGGGACCGGGTCGGGCTGGTCCTCATCACGATCACCAACAACGGCCTCGGCGGGCAACCGGTCTCGATGGCCAACCTCACCGCCGTCCGCGACCTGTGCCGCACGCACGGCGTGCCGTTCTTCCTGGACGCGGCGCGGTTCGCCGAGAACGCCTGGCTGGTCGGGCAGCGCGAGCCCGGCTACCGGGACTGGACGCCCCGGCAGATCGCCACCCACGCCTTCGGGCTGGCCGACGGTTGCGTGGTGAGCCTCAAGAAGGACGGCCTGTCGGCCATCGGCGGGCTCATCGGGTTGCGCGACGACGACCTGTTCGCCAGGTGCGAGGCCAACCTGATCGCCACCGAAGGGTTCTCCACCTACGGCGGGCTGGCCGGCCACGACCTCGAACGGCTCGCCCAGGGGCTGCGCGAGGTGGTCGACCCCGCCTACCTGCGGGCGCGGGCCGCCTCCACCGCCCGGCTGGCCCGGCTGGTCAACGAGGCCGGGGTGGACACCGTGCAGCCCGCCGGCATCCACGCCCTCTACCTCAACGCCGGCCGGTTGCTGCCCCACCTGTCCCCGGCGCAGTTCCCCGGGCACGCACTCGGCTGCCAGCTCTACCTCGACGGGGGCATCCGCTGCGCCGAGCTGGGTTCGCTCTACCTCGGCGGGATGGACGACCGGCACCGGCTGGTGACCCCGGCCCCCTTCGAACTGGTGCGCCTGGCCATCCCGCGCCGCGTCTACACCGACACCCACTTCGAGTACGTGGCCGCCGTGCTCGCCGACATCGCCAAGGAACCCGGACGGGTCCCCGGCTACCGGGTGGTCTCGTCGCCGCCCCTGCTCCGCCACTTCAAGGTGCGGTTGGCGCAGCTCCCGACGCCGGGCGGCGGCACCGACTGAGCCCGGTACGCCCGGCTCCGGTCGGCTACGGCCGGAGCCGGCGGGGCGGGCTCAGTCGCGTCGCTCAGGCGGTGGCGGGCAGCCGGGCCAGCGCGTGCCGGACCAGCTCGATCAGCGCCTGCTTGCTGGAGGCCCGGTCCCGGGCGTCGCACCACAGCAGCGGCACGGTCTCGTCCAGCTCCAGCGCGGCGCGGATCTCCTCCTCGGTGTAGGGGCACTCACCGAAGAAGCGGTTGACGGCGGCGACGAACGGGATGCCCCGCCGCTCGAAGTAGTCGACGGCCGGGAAACTGGTGCCGAGCCGCCGGGTGTCGACCAGCACGATCGCCCCCACCGCGCCCTGGGCCAACTCGTCCCAGATGAACCAGAACCGGTCCTGCCCCGGGGTGCCGAACAGGTAGAGCACGACGTCGTTGCTGATGGTGATCCGCCCGAAGTCCAGGGCGACGGTCGTGCTGGACTTGCCCTCCACGCCGGTGATGTCGTCCACCCCGATGCTGGCCTGGGTGAGGACCTCCTCGGTGACCAGTGGCGGAATCTCGCTGACCGACCCGACCAGGGTGGTCTTGCCGGTTCCGAAGCCGCCCGCCACGACGACCTTCACCGATTTCCGATCCACGTGTATCAGTCCCTCTTCTATATCCGCTGGAGGCCGGCGAGAACCGTCTCCAGCAGCCACCGGTCGGCGATCTTCTCCTGTGCCGGCGAGCCGATGTCCAGAAACCCCTGCTCGTGGAGCACGTCGACCATCACCTTGGTGATGGCGAGCGGCCGGTGCAGGTAGGCGCCGATCTCGGCGATGGAGATCCACCCCGTGCACTGGTGCAGGATCTCCCGGTACTCCAGCTCCAGCCGGGTCTGGTCGGCCGGCAGGGCGATGACCTGGGTGGCCAGGTCCAGGCTGGTGTTGCGGGGGCTCGTCCGCCCGTTGACGAGGATGTACAACGGCACCAGCCGGCCGGCCTCCGCCTCGTCGTCGCCGTCCCACACGTCGTGACTCATGGTTTCGACCCGGGTCGGTCGGCGAGCAACGCGCCGTCTAGGCGGGCCTCGGAGCCGAGATAGTCACCGATGCGGGTCACCAGACGGCTCATCTCGTACGCGACGGTGCCCATGTCGACGGACTGTTCGCAGAGCACCGCCAACCGCGCGTTCTGGCCGGCGGCGGCGACGAACAGCGTCCGTCCCTCGTACTCGATGATGACCTGTTGGACCGGGCCGCTGTCGAACCGGCGGCCCATCCCCGCGGCGATGCTGTGCAGGGACGACGCGCCGGCGGCCAACAGTTCCCCGGCGTCCTGCGGGAGCGACGTGGATTTCTGCACGATCAGCCCGTCGGTGGACAGGACAACCGCGTAGACCACGTCAGGGACCTCCACCAGATCGTCGAGGATCCAGGTCAGATCGTTCTGCGATGCCGAGTGGGTCATACGTTCCTGCCTTGGTCGTCTCTGCTGGCGGAGTCCCCGTTTTTCGCCGCCCGGCCGGCGGCCCAGGCCTTCTGGTACCTGCTGAACCGGTCCCGGGCCTCCTCGGGTGACCGGGCGGGAGCCGGCGTGGCGTCGGGCTTCTGCCCGGCTGGACCGTCGTCGCGCAACTCGGGAGCGAGGTGCTGCTGCGGCCGGCGGTGCGGCAGGGGCGGCCGGTCGGCGACCTGCGGGCCGGACGAACCGCTGCGGACCGCGCCACGCTGCGCCGGAACTTCGGTCATGATGCCCCCGATGCGGTCGGAGCGTCGCTCCCCGGTGGGATCGGCCGGCGCCTGCACGGCACCGCCCGCTGCCGTGGTCGTCACGGCGGTGGGTCGGGCCCCGGCGGCGGGGTGCAGCTCCCGCCGACCGCCACCGACCGGCAGCACCGCGCCGACGCCGGGGCGCGACATCGCCGTGGCGACGGTGCCGAGCGGAAGGACACCGGGGTCGGTACGGTCCAGATCGGCGGCGTACGGCTCGGTGACGATCACCCGGTCGGGCAGCAGCACGATCGCCAGCAGACCGCCGTACGCCGACGCGCGCAGGCTCACCTGGACGCCGTCCCGCTTGGCCAGCTCCGCCACCACGTGCAGGCCGACCTGCGCGCCGTCCTTCAGCGCCGTCACGTCCGGGGTGGGCGCGGTGGCGAGCAGTTCGTTCGCCCGCTCCAACGCGTCCGCCCGCATCCCCACGCCGGCGTCCTCGATCTCCACCGCGATGCCGCGCTTGACCTCGATGCAGGTCACCCAGACCGTGGTCTCGGGCGGTGAGAACGCCAGCGCGTTGTCCAGCAGCTCGGCGATCAGGTGGACGGTGCCGGCCACCGCCGGGCCGGCGATCGCCACGTCCGGCGCGCTGCGCAGGGTGATCCGCTGGTACTGCTGGGCCTCCGCGAAGGCCGCCAGCAGCACCCGGCGTACCGGCACCGGGTTCTGGAAGCGGCGGCCGATCTGACCGCCGGCCAGGATGACGAGGTTCTCCAGGAAGCGGCGGGTCTGGGTGAGCTGGTGGTTGATGTCGAACAGTTCCGCCAGCAGCTTCTCGTCGCCGATCCGGTTCTGCAGGTCCTCGATGACCTTCAGGCCACGTTGCAGGGGGCGCTGCGGGCGGCGGGCCACACCCATCAGCATCGCGATACCCGCCGCCCGGGTCTTCGCCTCGTCGACCGCGGCACCCGCCGCCGCCTGCAACGACCGGTTGATCACCTCGGCCACCCGGCCGATCTCGTCGCTGCCGTAGTCCGGCAGGGGCAGCTCGGTGGCGAGGTCCACCCGCTCCCGGCGGCGCAGCCGGTCCATCATCGCCGGCAGTTGCTGGTCGACCACCGCCTCGGCGTCCCGGCCGAGCTGGGCGAGGCGGACCGACAGCGCCCGGTCCACCAGGATCTGCGACTGCCGGATCGCCCAGATGATCGCGGCGATGACGACGAGCAGGGCGACCAGACTGCCCAGCGAGGCGGTGAGCAGCTGGGTGTTGCCGGTGCGCAGGGTGCGCGCCGAGACCGTGTCGGCCTGCACCACGGTCAGGTTGATCAGATCGTCGGACACCTGCCGGGTGAGGGCCTCCCACCGGGCCCGGTTGAACGACAGAGTGCGCGGGGTACCGGAACGCCACGGCCCATTGCTGACCAGGGCGTTTTCCGCCGCGACGAGTTCTTTCCAGGAGTCGCTGGCGGTGATCGCGGCAAAGCGTTCCCGGGCCTCCGGTTCGAGGTGCGGGGCCACGTTGGCGAGGTCGGCGTGATAGGCCCCGACCAGGTTGGTGAAGTCGAGATGGTCCTGCGGGCTGAGGGTGCGGGCACCGAAAGCGCCGTCAATGGTGGAACCGGCCCGGGACATCAGGTCACTGGCGCGGAAAGCCTCGGTCGCCGCGATGCCGCCCTGGGCTGCGGTGACGTCGGGAACGATTCTCGCCTGGGTGTCGAAGAGGTCGGTCGCGGCGTCGAGCAGGCGGTTGTAGAAATCGTAGACACCCGTCCCGTTGGCCGACCGGGAATCGATGGTGCTCCGCACGGACGGCAATTCGTCGAGCAGGCCGGCCAGCGTCCCCCACCGGGTCACGATCGAGTCCGGGGCGCCGGCCAGCGCGGAGTCGGCGACGGGGCGCAGGGCGGCCACCCGCTGGTCGGTCTGCTGCCGCTGCTCGATGAGCCGGCTCAGATCCCGCGACGGCTGGGTGAGGTAGCTGACGCTCAGCCGCCGTTCCTGCTGGATCGAGGACAACGCGGAGACCGCCGGGATCGACACCTGCCGGACGCTGTTCGCGACCTGGCGGTTGTAGAAACCCTGGAAGATGAGATAGCCGGAGGCGACGAGCCAGACCACCAGGGCGACGACGCTGGGAATGAGCACCAGCCTGATCACGCGTCGTTTGATCGACTGCGGTCGACCGGCGCGGCGACCCGGTGTCGTCGGTGCGGCCTGGTCGTCTGAGGCGCGGCGCGGTTCTTCGCGGTCGGCCTGTTTGTGCGCCAAAGTCGTCGTATCCAATCCTGGTCAAGCCATAGACAGCGGCGGTCCTACGCCACTGGTCGACGCCGATGTGTGCCAACCCTACCGTCTATCCGGACCCGTACCCGCCCACGATTCGACGACAGTGGACGGTCGCGCTATTCGCACTGGTCAGCCATTTGGCAGGGGCCACGGTCGATGGAAATCACGGCATTGACGTGACGCGGGTCACTGTGGACGCGGGCTCCGGGGCCGACCCCGGCGCGGCCCGGCCGGCCGCCGGCCCCGGCGTACGGCGGCGCAGATAGATTCCTGTTCCCCCGGGTACGGGGAAACCGCCGGGGGGTCACCGGCGTCCAGTTCGATGCTGTGGCGCGTTCACCGTCCGGGTGGGGCGCAGAGGACACTCCGCGCACCCGCGCGGGGTCGCCGGTGGAGGAGCAGGGGATGTCGAAGTTGAAGTGGGTCACCGGGGTCGCGGTGCTGGCGTGCTCCGGGGCGCTGGTGGCCTGCGGGGACGGGGGCGGGACACCCGCCGCCACCGGGTCGGCCACCGCCACGCCGTCGGGACCGGCGACGCCCTCCGACGCGGTGACGCCCACCGCCACGACGGCACCCGACCCGACCAAGCCCCCGGCGTCGACGTCGGCGAGCCCGTCCCGGCCCACCGGGAAGCCGTCGGTCACGGCCGGTGCCGGCGGGGTGCTGTCCGGCAAGCGGGAGGTCACCATCGTCCGGGTGCAGGCGACCGAGTCCGGGGTGGCCCTGGACGGTGGCGCGCTCGTCGAGGTCGACGACGACAGCGGACGCCAGCTGTTCGTCCCGACGCCGGCCGGCGGTGGCAAGTACCTGATCAAGGCGTACGGCCGGCGCGACGGCCACCCCGCCAACGACGACCCGGCCTGCTGGCAGGTGCTCAACCCCGGCAACGGCAAGCCGCTCACCGTCGAGGGGACGGCCTGCGACAAGCGTCGACCCGCGCAGCTGTTCACCATCGTCAGCAAGGGCGGTGGCGCGTACGCGATCAGCAACGACTCGGCGTTCCTCCAGTTCTCGCCCAGCCGGGGCCTGATCCTCGAAGAGTTGGGTGACGCGCCGCTGCGCAGCACCTTCCGGCTGGTCGACAACGGCCCGGCCCGTACCCCGGCGGGCGGCTGACCCACGATCCGCCCTCGCGCGGGGTTGGCGGACGGCCCAGCGGGTACCGCACCCGGCATGCGGATCGTGATCGTGGGGGCCACCGGCAACGTGGGCACGGCGGTGCTGCGCCGGCTGGGTCGGGAACCGGGACTCGACCTGGTCGGCGTCGCCCGTCGGCTGCCCGGCCCCGACGCCGGTGCGCCCTACGCCGGGGTGCGGTGGCACTCCTGCGACATCGGCGCGCCGGGCGCGGTCGACCAGCTCACCGCGATCGTCGCGGGCGCCGACGCGGTGGTGCACCTGGCCTGGCAGATCCAGCCCAGCCACGACCAGCGCACCCTGCAACGGACCAACGTCGGCGGCAGCCGCGCGGTGACCGCGGCCACCGTCCGGGCCGGGGTGCCCGCCCTGGTGTACGCCTCGTCGGTCGGCACCTACGCGCCCGGCCCGAAGGACCACCCGGTCAGCGAGCGGTGGCCGGCGACCGGGGTGCCCGGCTCCTCGTACAGCCGGGACAAGGCCGAGGTGGAGGCGATGCTGGACACCGTCGAGGCCGCCCATCCACGGCTGCGGGTGGTCCGGCTGCGCCCCGGACTGATCTTCCAGCGGGACGCCGGCACCGAGATCACCAGGTACTTCCTCGGGCCACTGGCCCCGGTGCGGCTGCTGCGGCACGGGCGGATTCCGTTCGTCCCGGCCAACCGGCGGCTGCGGATGCAGGCGGTGCACGCCGACGACGTCGCCGACGCGTACGCCCGGGCGGTCCTCGGTGAGGCGCGCGGCGCGTTCAACGTCGCCGCGGACCCGGTGCTGACCCCGGAGCTGGTGGCCCGGCACTTCAAGGGCTGGACGGTGCCGGTGGCCGCCCCGGTGCTGCGCGCCGCCGCCGCGCTGACCTGGCGGCTGCGGCTGCAACCGGTGGACGCGGGCTGGGTCGAGCTGGGGCTCGCCGCGCCGCTGATGTCCAGCGCCCGCGCCGAGACCGAACTCGGCTGGCAGCCACGGCTCGACGCGGTGACCGCGCTGAAGGAGCTGTTCGCCGGGATGGCCGACGGCGCGCACACCGCCGGCCCGCCGATGTCCGGCGTCGCCGACCTGCCCGGCCGGCCCGCCGGCCTGCTCCGGGGCCGCGTCCCCGGCCAGGGCGACCCCTACTGACCGCCGCCACCGGCGGGACCGGTCGTCAGGCGTGGGAGAGGGCGAACGCGGTCAGGAAGCCCAGGACGGTGATCAGGCCGACCAGCAGGTGGGCGTCCTCGAACGCCTCCGGGACCATGGTGTCGGTGATCATCGCGAGGATCGCCCCGGCGGCCAGCGCGGTGATGGTGGCCAGCAGCTCCGGCGGCGCGCCACCCAACAGGGTGTTGCCGAGCAGCGCGGCGACCCCGCTGACCAGGGTGATCGCCGTCCAGAGCCCGAAGAGGAGCAGGTCGGCCCCCGTGTACGCCAACGCCCCGCCCGCCGCGCCGATCGTGGTCGGCAGTAGTCCACCCTGCTCGTGCGCCTCGGCGATCAACTCGAACGAGACGGCGGAGAGCAGGACACCCGCCCCCGCACCGCGTCGACCAGACCCGGCGGCCCCGCCGGGGACCGGTCGCTCAGAAGTCGGCGAACAGGTAGGGCAGTGCCCGGGGAAAGAGCCGGCGCAACTCGTCCGCCGCCTCCGGGCCGACCTCACCCAGCCCCCGGATGTGCACCTCGGCCGGGTCGAGCACCCCGTAGGCCAGCGCGGACAACCCGGCGGCGGTGAGCGTAGCCGTCGGCACCGGACCACCGGCGGTCACCGCCGACCCGCCGCCGGGGGCCAACGCCAACCGCCCGTCGACACCGTCGAGCAGGTGGGTGCCGGCGAGCCACCGGTCGTCGACCAGGTCCACCCGTACCCGGCCCGGCCCGGCGGGCAGCCCGGCGAGGGCGTCCACGCTGAGCAGGCGGGCCATCGGCGCCGGCGAGCCGGGCCGGGACACCCGGGCCTCGACGTGCACGGCCAGGTCGGTCAGCCACAGTTCGGGCAGGTCGTCGGCGGGGACCCGGAGGCTGATCCGCTCCACCTGGTCGACGTGCCGGGCGAGGAACTGCAACAGCAGGGCGCGGGCGTACGGGTCGGTGGCGAGCAGGTCGTCGCCGACCAGGTCGCCACCGTGGTCGTCGATCCGGTAGGTGAGCGCACCGACCACGCTGCCGTCGATGGTCGCGGTGATCAGCCATCTGTCGTCCCGGTCCCGCAGCCCCACGTCCCGGAAGTCGGGGAAGATCGCGAAACCGTGCCGCTCCCGCAGGCACCGCTCGGTGAACGAGCGGTAGTGCGGGTAACCGACGCCGATCCGTTGCCAGCCCACCGTGCCGGGCAGGGTGGCCCGCAGCAGCGGGGCCAGGTCGGCCGGGGAGAACCGGACGGTACGCGACCGGGGCAGCCCCACGTAGCCGAACCGCTCGTAGAAGCTGGCCCGGAACGGGTACAGCGCGGTCACCGGGTGCCCGCCGTCGCGCATCTCGTCGAGGAGTTGGCAGAGCAGGGCGCGGACGTACCCCTGGCGGCGGGCCAGCGGGTGGGTGGCGATCCCGGCGACCCCGGCCATCGGCAGCACCGCGCCGCGCAGGTTCTGCCGCATCGGCACCGCGCTGGCGGTGGCCCGCGCCTCGCCGCCCTCCTCGACGACCAGGGTCCGGTTGCCCTTGTTGTACGGCAGGTAGCGGTGGAACGCGTCGACCCGTTCCCGGCTCAGCGGGGTCGCCTCGAAGGCGTACGCCTGGAGCGGGAAGCTGGTGGTCAGTCGTTCCTCGGCGGCCAGGCGACGGATGAGCATCCGTCCATCCCAACCCGGCCGGCGGTCGGCCGCAACCCGGTCGGCCCGGGTTCAGCCCTCGGTCACGTCGGAGACCACCACGGTGACGTTGTCCGGCGCGCCGGCCTGGTGGGCCAGCTTCACCAGTTGCTCACCGCAGTGCCGGCGGTCCTGGTAGGTGACGAGCGCCCCATGGATCGCCTCGTCGGCCACGTAGTCGGAGAGCCCGTCGCTGCACAGCAGCACCCGGTCCCCGGCGAACACGGTCAGCACCCCGATCGCCGGTGGCGCGTCCGCCCCCTGCACCGCCCGGGTGACCAGGGAACGCTGCGGGTGGTGGCGGGCCTGGTCGGGGGAGAGCGCCCCCTGGTCGACCAGCGCCTGGACGAAGGTGTCGTCCCGGGTGAGCTGGGTCAGTTCCCCGTCGCGCAGCAGGTAGCACCGGGAGTCACCGACCTGCGCGAGGACCAGGGTGTCCCCGGCGAGGAGGGCGGCGGTCAGCGTCGTACCCATGCCCTCGCGGGCCGGGTCGGCGGAGATCGCCGCCCGGATGCGCCGGTTGGCGGTGGAGACCACGGCCCGTAGCGCCTCGGCGGCCTCGTCGGTGCCGGTGGGCGGGACCAGCTCGTCCAGGATGCGGATGACGATCTCGCTGGCCACCTCGCCGGCCGGGAGCCCACCCATGCCGTCCGCCACCGCGACCAGGCGTTCACCGGCGAGGGCTGAGTCCTCGTTGTTGGTGCGGACCAGGCCGACGTCGTTGAGGATGGCCGAGCGGAGGATCAGCGTCATGGGACAAGCTTGCCGGATACACCCTCCCTCCGTCTCTACGCACTAGTACGTAGGGTGGGAGAAATGATCCCGGTGTCCATGGTGGGTCGCGTCGGAGAGCTCGCCGAGCTCGACCGGGCGTGGTCCACCGTGGCCGGGACGGGCCGCTCGGCACCCGCCGTCACGGTCATCACCGGAGCCGCCGGGGTGGGCAAGAGCCGCCTGGTCGCGGCGGCCGTCGAGGGTCTCTCCCCCCGACCGGCGGCGATCCTCGCCGGGACGGCGCGGGTGCACGATCCGGCCCCCTACGACTGGCTGGCGGCGGTGCTCAGCGTCCGCGACGTCGGCGCGCTCGACCTGCCGTCCGACGCGCTCGCCTGGTTGGCCCAGCATCCGACCGCGCCGCGTGAGCGGTACGCCCCCGGCACGCTGCTCCGGCTCGCCGTGCGTACCGTCCGGTTGCTGGTGGGTGCCGGCCCGGCCGTGCTGGTGGTGGAGGACCTGCACGATCTCGACCCGGCCAGCCTCAACCTGGTCGTCGAGCTGGCCACCGCGCCGCAGTTGCCGGCGCTGCTGGTGGTGGCGAGCCGGCCGCCGGCCGACGCGGTGGCACCGGACCTCACCCGCCGCGTCCTGGCCCGCCTCTGCGGGGTACGCGGCGCGGTGCGCCAGCACCTCGGCCCGCTCGGCGTCGCCGAGGTGGCCGAGATCCTCACCCAGGTGTACGGCGACAGCCCGCCTCCGGCGCGGGTCTGTGCCGGTGTCTGGCAGCGCACCGGCGGCAACCCGTACGCGCTCACCGAGCTGCTGGCGGTGCACGCGGGCCGGGGGCCGGACGCGTTGGTCCGGGAACCGTTGCCGGAGCACCTGCGGCTGCCGTCGCCCCGGGCCGCCGCCCCGCCCGAGGCCGAGCTGACCGGCCGGGAGGTCGAGGTGCTGGGCTGCCTGGTCGCCGGGATGTCCAACAAGCAGGCCGCGCGGGCACTGGGCATCTCGGTGCGGACGGTGACCGTGCACGTGTCGAACCTGCTGCGCAAGACCGGCTCGGCGTCGCGTACCGAGGCGGCGCTCTGGGCGGTGCAGCACCGGGTGCCCGGCGCGGGTCAGGTGCGGGGGTAGCGCAGCAGCAGGCTGGCGGCGACCTCCTCGTCGCCGAGGGCGGCGTAGCCGTGCGGTACGTCGGAGGTCCAGCGCAGGTGACCACCGGCGGCGGCGGTGAGCGGGGCGTCGACCGGGCCGGCGCGGAGCATCCCGGCGAAGACCGTGACGTGTTCGGTGACCCCGGGCTGGTGCGCGGGGGAGACCTGTTCCCCGCCGGGGCGGACCAGCAGCCGGTACAGCTCGTAACTGGCGTCGGTGTCGGTGAACGACTCCAGCAGGGTGGCGACGACCGTGGCGCCCCGCACGGTCGGGGTGGCGGCGGGCCCGGCGAGCACGGCCGCCAGCGGTACGCCGAGCTGGGCGGTGATCGCGTAGAGCGTCTCCAGGGTGGGGTTGCGGGTGCCGTTCTCCAGCGCCGAGAGGGTGGCCTTCCCGACCCCGGCGGTGCGGGCCAGCGTGGAGAGGGAGACCCCGCGTTCGACCCGCAGCGCGCGTAGCCGGTGGCCGACCGCCCCGGCGTCGGCGTCGAGCGCGGGCCGGCGGGCTGGGCGAGGCGGGGTCATCCGGCTATGGTGCTACACGCCGCCGTTCCGTAAACGGAACGATGGCGGCCGGGCGTGAGGGGGAGTGTGGTGGGGGATCGGTTGCAACCGGTGCTGGCCGGCGTGGTGACCGCCGTGGTCGGCTTCGCCAGTTCGTTCACCGTCGTGCTCGCCGGGCTGCGGGCGGTCGGCGCCAGCGAGGCGGAGGCCGCCTCCGGGCTGCTCACGGTGAGCGTCGCCGCCGGGATCTGCGCGACCTGGCTCGGCCTGCGGCACCGGATGCCGATCGCCATCGCCTGGTCCACGCCGGGCGCGGCGTTGCTGGTCGCCACCGGGCCGGTCCCCGGCGGGTGGCCCGCCGCCGTGGGTGCGTTCGTGCTGTGCGGGCTGCTCATCGTCACCGCCGGTCTCTTCCCCGCCCTGGGTCGGGCGGTGGCCGCGATCCCCGCCCCGGTGGCGGCCGCGATGCTGGCCGGGGTGCTGCTGCCGCTGTGCACCGCCCCGGTACGCGCGCTGGTCGAGGTGCCGGCCCTCGCCGCCCCGGTGATCCTGACCTGGCTGGTGCTGCACCGGTTCGCCCCCCGGTGGGCGGTCCCGGCCGCGCTGGTGGCGGCGGCGGTGGCGATCGCCGTGACCACTACCGGCGTGGGAGTCACCCCCGGTGACCTGCGGCCGGTGGTGTCGCCGACCGTGCCGGCGTTCACCCTGCCCGCCGTGGTCGGCCTGGCGCTGCCCCTGTTCCTGGTCACCATGGCCGCGCAGAACGTGCCCGGCACGGCGGTGCTGCGCGGCTTCGGCTACCGGCCGCCGCTCGCCCCGGCGCTGCGCGCCACCGGGCTGGCCAGTGCGCTCGGTGCCGTCACCGGCGGGCACGCCGTCAACCTCGCCGCGATCACCGCGGCCCTCGCCGCCGGCCCCGACGCCCACCCCGATCCGGACCGGCGCTGGATCGCCTCGGTCACCGCCGGCATCGGCCTGGCGCTGCTCGGGCTCGGTGCGGGCGCGGCGACCACGCTGGTGCTGCTCTCCCCGCCGGTGCTCATCGAGGCGGTCGCCGGGCTCGCGCTGCTCGGCGCGTTGGCCGGCGCCCTCACCTCGGCCCTCTCCGCCACCCCACCGTCGGTCGTTCCCGATCCCCGGAGCCGGGAAGCTGCGGTGGTCACCTTCGTGGTCACCGCCTCGGGGGTGAGCCTGCTCGGCGTGGGTGGGGCGTTCTGGGGGCTGCTCGCCGGCTGGTTGATGCTGCTGCTCTTCCGCCGTCGGACGCCCACCCCGGCCGCCACCCCCGTCCCCTGACGACCGGTCCGGCCGTATGGGCTGGCGGTCACGGGGCGCTGGCGGTCACGTCGACCGCCACCACCCGTAACCGCAGGTCCGGCACGTACTGCTCGACGGTCGCCGCGAACTCCGACGCGTGTTCCCGGCTGTCGAGCAACACCGGGGCGTGTCCGATCTCCTGGTCCGCCTCGCCCGTGCCCCACCAGCCGCGGACGGACCCCGGCTCTGCCGGCCGGTGCCGGTGGTCACGTCCGTGCAGGCGCAGGCGCAGGCGCAGGCGCAGGCGGGCGGCGGGCATGGACATCACTACGGGCCCTTTCGAGCTGATGACGTCAACGGCTCACCTGACTGTCCGCTCACCGCCGCACGCGCCCTCGCCGGGGGAGAGAGAAGTTGGTCGGTGGCGGGCACCCGCACCGGGCGCGCTGCGGCCGTTCGCGGTGTCGCGGCGTTCCCGCACGGTGCCGCACGGTGCCGTGTGTGCCGCTGGAGGTGTCGCGCGTGCCGCTGGAGGTGCCGTGTGTGCCGCTGGAGGTGTCGCGCGTGCCGCCAAACCAGGCATGCCGGGTCCCTGGCCGTGATTCGTTGACGTCATCAGCTCGAAAGGGCGCGCAACAGGTATCGCGGCACCCGGGAGCGCTGCTGTCGAGATGGGTGCAAGCCCCCCGGGGGCTCCGCACGGACGTCGGCACTCGAAGCTGTGGCGCGGCCGACCAGGCCGTCACCCCCCCCGTGCTGTCGGGTCGGGGAGGGTGTGGGGGCGGTGGGTGGGTTACTCCTCCGGGGGCAGGTCGCCGACGGGGACGTGCAGGCGTACCTGGTCGTCGGTGACCGTGGCGATCTGGTCGGCCAGCACGTACACCGCGCCGGTGCGGGCCAGTTCGGTGGAGACCTTGAGGTAGCCGGTGCGCAGCAGGCGGGCGGCGAGGTCGGCCGGGACGTCCGGCTCCTCGACGGCCACCGACTCGATCAGCTCGTCCAGGCTGCCGCCCGGATCGGCGGTCGACGCCTGCACGGTCACCGCGTTGGGATCGCCCCGCTGGACGAGGTCGACGGTGCCGATCTCGACCCCGACCGTGTCGACCACCCGCATGCCGGTGGTGATCCGGGAGATGACCGCCTGCTCTGCCATGCCCTGCTGCTCCATCCCCGGGCGGTTCCCTGCCCCACCCACCGCTAAACCGCCGGCCCCCAGGCGCTGGGCGGGCGCGGGGACAGCTCCCGCCAGGCGTCCGTCCCCTCCAGCAGGGCCCGGACGGTCTCCTCGGCCTCGTCGGCGCTGCCGTACTCGTAGAACTGGGAGACGCCCTCCGCGCCGCCGGCCCGCTGCTCGACGTGCCACCGGTCGGCGTCGACGCGGAGGAAGATGTCCCGCCGGGCCAGTCGTCCCCATTTGCCGTTCCACCAGTGCCTACGCTGCTCCATGGCGGAACTCTATCGAACATGTGTACGACAAGATGCGGCCCCTGCGGGAATTCCGCAGGGGCCGATGTGCGCCGGTCGGGTCAGCGCGGGGCGGGCGGCTCCGGACGCCGGCCGAGCACGTCGTCCAGCGCGCCGCGCTGCCCCGGGGTGGCGTGCCCGCCGGCGAGCAGCGCGTCCCGGATCTCGGTGAGCAGCTTGACCTCCTCGCTCGGCGCGGCGGGCGGCGGCTCCTCGCCCCGCTTGCGCCGCTCGGCGAGCCGGTTCATCGGGTAGACGACCAGGAAGTACAGCGCCGCCGCCGTCAGCGCGAAGGTGATCGCCGCGTTGACGAAGGCCACCCAGTCGAACGGGATGCCCCGGAATTCCGGGGTCGAGCCTTTGAGGCCGTCCTTCTGGCCGGTGATCAGCACGATGAAGACCCGGACCAGTGGTTCGAGGAACGACTTGGTCAGCTGGGTGACCACGCCCGTGAACGCGGCGCCGATGACGACACCGACCGCCAGGTCGACGACGTTGCCGCGCATGATGAAGTCTTTGAAGCCCTTGAGCATCCGTACTCCTGTGCCGTCCGATTCTCCGTCGGGGACAACCTATGCCCCGGACGGGGACTCCAGGAAAGCACCGGCCTCGATCGCCGCCCGCCCGGGATCGCCGTCCCGGATCGCCGTCACCAGCCGGCTGTGGTCGACGTGCCGCTGCGGGTGCAGGGTGTCACCGGTGGCGTGCGCGACGGTGCTGCGCAGCGCCGCGCCGACCGAGGCGTACAGCTCGGCCAGCATGGCGTTGTGCGCGGCGGCGACCACCGCCATGTGCAGCGCGACGTCCGCCTCCACGAACGCGGCGACCCCACCCGACCGCCAGGCGGCCTCCCGGGCGGCGAGCGCGCCGTCGAGCGCCGCCAGATCCTCCGGGGTGCGCCGCAGCGCGGCCAACCGGGCCGCCTCGACCTCGAACGCCCGGCGGACCTCGACCACCTCGGCCATCCGGTCGTCGGTGAGCCGGCGGGCCACCACCGGGGCCAGTTCGTCGGTCGACACCACGTACGTCCCGGAGCCCTGCCGGCACTCCAGCACCCCGGCGTGCACCAGTGCCCGGACGGCCTCCCGGACGGTGTTGCGCCCCACCCCGAGTGCCGTCACCAACTGCGGCTCGGTGGGGATGCGCCCGCCCACCGGCCACTCGCCGCCGAGGATCCGTCCCCGGAGCTGCTCGATGGTCTGCTGCACCCGCTGACCGCGCGGGGGCACGGGCGGGGAATCGACGGACGGTGTCACCGGTTACACCAGCTGCCGAAATTCATCCCATGATTGTAGGTTCGAGGTCATGACCCCGCCAACCGCTCCCGCCGTCGAGGCGTCACCCGAACCGGGCGTCCACCGGCCGGCCCACCGCGCCCCGTCGCCGGTCACCGGTGGTGCGCTGGTGCTGGTCGGGATGCTGCTGGTCGCGCTCAACCTGCGGGCCGCGGTGACCAGCCTCGGCGCGCTCCTCGACGAGGTACGCACCGGACTCGGTCTCTCCGGTGCGATGGCCGGGTTCGTCACCACCCTGCCCACCATCGCGTTCGCCGGTCTCGGCGCGCTCACCCCGTGGCTGATCCGGCGCTGGCCGGCGGCCCGGGTGCTGGTGGTGGCGATGCTCGCGCTCACCGTCGGCCAGGTGCTCCGCGTCGTCACCGGCTCGGCGACGGTCTTCGTGCTCACCAGCGCGCTCGCCCTGGCCGGCATCGCGGTGGCGAACATCCTGCTGCCGATGCTGGTCAAGCAGCACTTCCCGCACCGCACCGGGCTGGTCACCGGGGCGTACACGATGGCGCTGACCACGGGGACCACGGTCGCCGCCGCCTCCGCCGTGCCGGTGGCGCACGCCTTCGGCTCCTGGCGGGCCGGGCTCGGGGTGTGGGCGGCGTTGGCGGCGGTGGCCGTACTCCCGTGGGTGCCGCTGGCGCTGCGGGCGCGCGCCGCCCGACGGGCCGCGACC
>NZ_JACGMO010000219.1:0-5398 GCF_015354745.1 Micromonospora sp. S-DT3-3-22 | reverse complement strand
CCTCGACTGGAAAGGTTGTCCGGCGGTGTCCTACTCTCCCACACCCTCCCGAGTGCAGTACCATCGGCGCTGGAGGGCTTAGCTTCCGGGTTCGGAATGTGACCGGGCGTTTCCCCTCCGCCATGACCGCCGTAACACTATGAACATATCAAACAACACACACACCCACACCTGTGGGGGGTTGTTTGGTGTTTGTTCAGAGTTGCACAGTGGACGCGTAGCAGCCTTGTTATCAAGTCCTCGGCCTATTAGTACCGGTCAACTGAACCCGTTACCGAGCTTACATTTCCGGCCTATCAACCCAGTCGTCTAGCTGGGGGCCTTACCCCCACAAAGTGGGGTGGGATACCTCATCTTGAAGCAGGCTTCCCGCTTAGATGCTTTCAGCGGTTATCCCTTCCGAACGTAGCTAACCAGCCGTGCCCCTGGCGGGACAACTGGCACACCAGAGGTTCGTCCGTCCCGGTCCTCTCGTACTAGGGACAGCCCTTCTCAAGTATCCTACGCGCACGGCGGATAGGGACCGAACTGTCTCACGACGTTCTAAACCCAGCTCGCGTACCGCTTTAATGGGCGAACAGCCCAACCCTTGGGACCTGCTACAGCCCCAGGATGCGACGAGCCGACATCGAGGTGCCAAACCATCCCGTCGATATGGACTCTTGGGGAAGATCAGCCTGTTATCCCCGGGGTACCTTTTATCCGTTGAGCGACACCGCTTCCACACGCAAGTGCCGGATCACTAGTCCCGACTTTCGTCCCTGCTCGACCTGTCAGTCTCACAGTCAAGCTCCCTTGTGCACTTGCACTCAACACCTGATTGCCAACCAGGCTGAGGGAACCTTTGGGCGCCTCCGTTACCCTTTAGGAGGCAACCGCCCCAGTTAAACTACCCACCAGACACTGTCCCTGAACCGGATAACGGTCCGAAGTTAGATACCCAAATCAACCAGAGTGGTATTTCAAGATTGCCTCCACCCATACTGGCGTACAGGTTTCACCGGCTCCCACCTATCCTACACAAGCCCATTCAGATACCAATGTCAAGCTATAGTAAAGGTCCCGGGGTCTTTCCGTCCTGCCGCGCGTAACGAGCATCTTTACTCGTACTGCAATTTCGCCGGGCCTGTGGTTGAGACAGTGGGGAAGTCGTTACGCCATTCGTGCAGGTCGGAACTTACCCGACAAGGAATTTCGCTACCTTAGGATGGTTATAGTTACCACCGCCGTTTACTGGCGCTTAAGTTCTCCGCTTCGCCCCAAAGAGCTAACAGGTCCCCTTAACGTTCCAGCACCGGGCAGGCGTCAGTCCATATACATCGAATTACTTCTTCGCATGGACCTGTGTTTTTAGTAAACAGTCGCTTCCCCCTGCTCTCTGCGGCCATACAACGCTCCACCCGCACGGGGCTTCACGTCTCCGGCCCCCCTTCTCCCTAAGTTACGGGGGCAATTTGCCGAGTTCCTTAACCACAGTTCGCCCGATCGCCTCGGTATTCTCTACCTGACCACCTGTGTCGGTTTGGGGTACGGGCCGCTCGAAACTCGCTAGAGGCTTTTCTCGGCAGCATAGGATCACTGACTTCACCTGAATCGGCTCGGCATCACGTCTCAGCCCCATGACATGCGGATTTGCCTACATGTCGGCCTACACGCTTACCCCGGCACAACCACCGGCCGGGCTCAGCTACCTTCCTGCGTCACCCCATCGCTTGACTACTACCCGCCAGGTTCCCACGCTCCCCAACATCCGTCCGAAGACATCAGCCAGCTCGGGTGGTTAGCACAACGAGGTTCATCACGGGCGCTCCTTCGCGGGTACGGGAATATCAACCCGTTGTCCATCGACTACGCCTCTCGGCCTCGCCTTAGGTCCCGACTCACCCAGGGCGGATTAGCCTGGCCCTGGAACCCTTGGTCATCCGGCGGAAGGGTTTCTCACCCTTCTTTCGCTACTCATGCCTGCATTCTCACTCGTGCCGCGTCCACAACTAGGTCACCCCGCTGCTTCACCCCCGGCACGACGCTCCCCTACCCATCCACACACCTGCACAAGGAATCACGTCCAAGCGAGATTAAAATGTGAATGCCACAGCTTCGGCGGTGTGCTTGAGCCCCGCTACATTGTCGGCGCGGAACCACTTGACCAGTGAGCTATTACGCACTCTTTAAAGGGTGGCTGCTTCTAAGCCAACCTCCTGGTTGTCTATGCGACCCCACATCCTTTTCCACTTAGCACACGCTTAGGGGCCTTAGCTGGTGATCTGGGCTGTTTCCCTCTCGACTACGAAGCTTATCCCCCGCAGTCTCACTGCCGCGCTCTCACTTACCGGCATTCGGAGTTTGGCTGATTTCGGTAAGCTTGTAGGCCCCCTAGACCATCCAGTGCTCTACCTCCGGCAAGAAACACACGACGCTGCACCTAAATGCATTTCGGGGAGAACCAGCTATCACGGAGTTTGATTGGCCTTTCACCCCTAACCACAGATCATCCCCCAACTTTTCAACGTTGGTGGGTTCGGCCCTCCACGCGGTCTTACCCGCGCTTCAGCCTGCCCATGGCTAGATCACTCCGCTTCGGGTCTAGAACATGCGACTCAAACGCCCTCTTCAGACTCGCTTTCGCTACGGCTCCCCCACACGGGTTAACCTCGCCACATGCCACTAACTCGCAGGCTCATTCTTCAAAAGGCACGCCGTCACCCCGCAAGGCTCCGACGGATTGTAGGCGAACGGTTTCAGGTACTATTTCACTCCCCTCCCGGGGTACTTTTCACCATTCCCTCACGGTACTCGTCCGCTATCGGTCACCAGGAAGTATTTAGGCTTACCAGGTGGTCCTGGCAGATTCACGGCAGATTACAGGAGTCCGCCGCTACTCGGGAACACCCACAGAAGATCAGCAACTTTCACCTACCGGACTCTCACCGACTACGGTTGGCTTTTCCACACCATTCGGCTAGCCACTGACTTTATAACTCCTCGAACAAGTGTCAGCTCGTTCAGCAGGGTCCCACAACCCCGACCACGCAACCCCTGACAGGTATCACACGCAACCGGTTTAGCCTCAATCCGCTTTCGCTCGCCACTACTCACGGAATCACTAAATTGTTTTCTCTTCCTACGGGTACTGAGATGTTTCACTTCCCCGCGTTCCCCCCACACACCCTATGTGTTCAGGTGCGGGTGACACCACATGACTGGTGCCAGGTTTCCCCATTCGGACACCCTGGGATCACAGCTTGGTTGACAGCTCCCCCAGGCCTATCGCGGCCTCCCACGTCCTTCATCGGCTCCTGGTGCCAAGGCATCCACCGTTCGCCCTTGACAACTTGACCACAAAGATGCTCGCGTCCACTGTGCAATTCTCAACAAACAACCAACCCACAACCCCACAGCCCCACACCAGCAACCCCACCCCACCCACAGGCAGAACAGAATCCGGTATGCGAGACCAGGCCATGCCTGGCAGACCACCGAAGCTCACGCTCCAGAACAGTCCTCCGAAAAAACAACCTCAGGTTGTTCCTTCAGGACCCAACAGGGTGCTATACGCTCCTACCCAGCCGCACCAGAAGGAACCGTTCCCACCACCCCGAAGAGCAGCTGTACTAGGTATCCCGGCCGTTGCCGGACACAAACTCGCCAGTGTCTCCGCCATCTGAGCACCCCGACCCGACATCCGCAGGCCGCGGGCTCCATACCGGCTTTCACCGGATGGTGCTCCTTAGAAAGGAGGTGATCCAGCCGCACCTTCCGGTACGGCTACCTTGTTACGACTTCGTCCCAATCGCCAGCCCCACCTTCGACGGCTCCCTCCACAAGGGTTGGGCCACCGGCTTCGGGTGTTGCCGACTTTCGTGACGTGACGGGCGGTGTGTACAAGGCCCGGGAACGTATTCACCGCAGCGTTGCTGATCTGCGATTACTAGCGACTCCGACTTCACGGGGTCGAGTTGCAGACCCCGATCCGAACTGAGACCGGCTTTTTGGGATTCGCTCCACCTCACGGCATCGCAACCCATTGTACCGGCCATTGTAGCATGCGTGAAGCCCTGGACATAAGGGGCATGATGACTTGACGTCATCCCCACCTTCCTCCGAGTTGACCCCGGCAGTCTTCGATGAGTCCCCGCCATAACGCGCTGGCAACATCGAACGAGGGTTGCGCTCGTTGCGGGACTTAACCCAACATCTCACGACACGAGCTGACGACAGCCATGCACCACCTGTGACCGCCCCCGAAGGACCTCCCATCTCTGGAAGTTTTGCGGCCATGTCAAACCCAGGTAAGGTTCTTCGCGTTGCATCGAATTAATCCGCATGCTCCGCCGCTTGTGCGGGCCCCCGTCAATTCCTTTGAGTTTTAGCCTTGCGGCCGTACTCCCCAGGCGGGGCGCTTAATGCGTTAGCTGCGGCACAGGGAACCGGAGAGGCCCCCCACACCTAGCGCCCAACGTTTACAGCGTGGACTACCAGGGTATCTAATCCTGTTCGCTCCCCACGCTTTCGCTCCTCAGCGTCAGTATCGGCCCAGAGACCCGCCTTCGCCACCGGTGTTCCTCCTGATATCTGCGCATTTCACCGCTACACCAGGAATTCCAGTCTCCCCTACCGAACTCTAGCCTGCCCGTATCGACCGCAGGCTTGGGGTTGAGCCCCAAGTTTTCACGGTCGACGCGACAAGCCGCCTACGAGCTCTTTACGCCCAATAAATCCGGACAACGCTCGCGCCCTACGTCTTACCGCGGCTGCTGGCACGTAGTTGGCCGGCGCTTCTTCTGCAGGTACCGTCACTTGCGCTTCGTCCCTGCTGAAAGAGGTTTACAACCCGAAGGCCGTCATCCCTCACGCGGCGTCGCTGCATCAGGCTTCCGCCCATTGTGCAATATTCCCCACTGCTGCCTCCCGTAGGAGTCTGGGCCGTGTCTCAGTCCCAGTGTGGCCGGTCGCCCTCTCAGGCCGGCTACCCGTCGTCGCCTTGGTAGGCCATCACCCCACCAACAAGCTGATAGGCCGCGAGCCCATCCCAGGCCGAAAAACTTTCCACCCCCCACCATGCGACAGGAGGTCATATCCGGTATTAGCCCCCGTTTCCGAGGGTTATCCCAAAGCCTAGGGCAGGTTACTCACGTGTTACTCACCCGTTCGCCGCTCGAGTACCCCGAAGGGCCTTTCCGCTCGACTTGCATGTGTTAAGCACGCCGCCAGCGTTCGTCCTGAGCCAGGATCAAACTCTCCAACAAAAACCTGTCGAACAGCAATCCCGACAACAAACATGTTGCCAAAGGAATCCCAAACCAACCAAACCCGAAGATTCAGCCGGCACGGGGTATAAAACAATTGGCACTGGCTTTACAAGCACCCTGTTGAGTTCTCAAAGAACAACCACACACCA
>NZ_JACGMO010000218.1:0-5522 GCF_015354745.1 Micromonospora sp. S-DT3-3-22 | reverse complement strand
GGCGGGCGTTGCGGCAGGCCGAGGGGCTGGCCCGGCTCGCCGGGGCGCTCAGCGCCGCCGGCAGCCGGCAGGCGGTGATGGACGTGGTCGGCGCGGTCACCCCGGGGCTGGTCGGCGCGGACGGGGTCCGGGTCGCGGCGGCCACGGCGGGCGCCTGGGAGCTGACGGTGACCGACGAGGTCGGCACCGTCGAACTGCGGGTCACCGACGACGAGCCGCTGGCCCGCGCGGTACGGGAGGAGACGACGGTGCCGCTGCCGGACGGGCTCTGCCTGCCGCTGCGCGACGGCACCGGCACCGTGCTCGGGGCGTTGGAGGTGCGCTGGGACGGGCCGGCCGCCGACGAGGAGGCCCGCCGCATCCTGCTCGACGCGGTGGCCGGCCTGTGCAGCCAGGCGCTGCGGCGGGCCGAGCTGACCGCGTCGGCGCGGGCGATGGCGGAGTTCGCCGCCCGGCTCAGCGTCACCCGCTCCACCGGCGAGGCGATCGAGGTGATCCTGGACGCCGCCCCGATGGCGCTCGGCGCGGCGCTGCCCGGCCTGGCGATGCGCGACGAGGGCCGGCGGGTCCGGCTGTGGCACGCGGAACTGCCGAGCGGGCTGGTCGCCACCTTCGACGACCTGACCATCGACGATCCCCGGCCGATCGCCCACGCGCTGCGCACCGGGGAACGGATCATCCTGCGTAACCGGGCCGAGTTCGCCGCCCGGCATCCCGGCCTGCCCGACCCGGCGGGCGAGTACGGGATGGTGACCACCGTCGTGCTGCCGCTGCTGGACGCCTCCCGGCGGCCCATCGCCGCGCTGGGTTTCGGCTGGCCCCGCGAACGGGCGCTGCACGACGACGACCTGGCCCTGCTGGACACCGTCGCCGACCTGTGCGAACAGACCCTGGAGCGGGTCCGGTTGGCCGCCGCCGAACACAACCTGGTGACCCGGCTGGCGGGCCGGCTACGCACCTCGGCCACGATCGGGCCACCCGGCCTGGAGCTGGCGACCCGCTACCAACCGGCGATGAGCGGCCTGCACCTGGGCGGCGACTGGTACGACCTGGTCGACCTCGACGACGGCCGGCTGGCCGTGGTCGTCGGGGACGTGGTGGGCCACCAGGTCGAGGCGGCGGCCGACATGGCGCAGCTGCGGACGGTGGTGAACACGCTGATCCGCTCCGGGGTGCCGCTGGCCGAGGTGTTCCCCCGGTTGACCGGGCTGCTCGGGGTCGGGTTCCTCGGCACCTGCCTGGCGATGGTGGTCGACCCGGTGGCCGGGCAGGCGCAGGTCGCCCGGGTGGGGCATCCGCATCCGGTGCTGCTGCGGCCGGGTCGACCGCCGGAGACGGTCTGGACGGGGCATTCGCTGCCGCTCGGGCTGGTCCGCGACCCGGTGCCGGTGACCACCGTGGCGTTCGGCCCGGGTGACCTGCTGGTGGCGTACACCGACGGGCTGGTGGAGCGGCGCGACCAGGCGTACGACGCCGGGGTGACGGCCCTGCACGAGGTGCTCGTGCCGGTGCGGGACCAGCCCGTGGAGGTCATCGCGGACACCCTGCTGACCAAGCTCTCCGGCTCCGACGACGACCAGGCGTTGGTGATCATCCGGCACGCCGGCTGAGTGTCGGTGCCCACATTCGGCCCGTGGGTGTTGCCGGCCGCGATCTTCGGGAAAGCCGTCGGGGTGGGTGGCTAGATTTGCCACCGACGACTACGAACAGGATCGGGGTACGGCACATGGGGTCCAGCAGTCAGCCCGCGAAGGCGTCGGGCACCTACCGGATCGGCGGCGACCTCCAGGTCGACCGGCTCGGCTACGGGGCCATGCAGATCACCGGGCCGGGGGTGTGGGGCGACCCGAAGGACCCGGCCGAGGCGGTCCGGGTGCTGCGCCGGGCGTACGAGCTGGGCGTCACGTTCATCGACACCGCCGACTCGTACGGGCCGTTCGTCTCCGAGCTGCTGATCAGGGAGGCGCTGCACCCGTACGCCGACGACCTGGTCATCGCGACGAAGGCCGGCCTGACCCGCTCCGGGCCGGGCGACTGGCGGCCGGTGGGGCGGCCGGAGTACCTGCGCCAGCAGTGCGAGCTGAGCCTGCGACACCTGGGTCTGGAGTCCATCGGCCTCTACCAGTTGCACCGGATCGACGCGAAGGTGCCGCTGGAGGACCAGCTCGGCGAGTTGGCCCTGCTCAAGCAGGAGGGCAAGATCCGGCACATCGGGCTGTCCGAGGTGACCGTCGCGCAGATCGAGGCGGCCCAGAAGATCACTCCGATCGTGTCGGTGCAGAACCTCTACAACCTGGCCGACCGCAGCGCCGAGGACGTCCTGGACCACTGCGAGCGCAACGACCTGGCGTTCATCCCGTGGTTCCCGATCGCCACCGGCAACCTGGCCAAGCCGGGCGGCCCGCTGGACGCCATCTCCACCGGCCACGACGCGACGCCCGCCCAGCTCGCGCTCGCCTGGCTGTTGCGCCGCTCGCCGGTCATGCTGCCCATCCCGGGTACGTCCTCGGTCGGTCACCTGGAGGAGAACGTGGCCGCCGCCGAGGTGCAGCTCACCGACGAGGAGTACGAGGCCCTGGCCAAGGCCGCCTGACGGGCCCAGCCCGCCGGAGATGACGGCGTCGCCCGCGCCACCACGCATACCGGGTCACCGTGGCGGCCCGTCGGGGATCACGGGCATCGCCCGCCGCCCCGGCGTGTCGTGCCTGCCGGCAACAGGTCGAACAACCCTTATGCCTCTCCGCAGCGCCCGGCGTACCACGGGGGCGAGGTAGCGGCATCCCGAGCTGCGGATACCGCTACCTCGCCCCCGTTGTTGAGCCCCGACGGGCCGGGTGGCGTGGGGGCCGGGTGGCGGCGGGTCAGCCGCCGGGGGTGATCTCGTTGCCGGGGTCGGTCGGGCGCAGGGCCCGCTGGGCCTCGTCGAACAGCTTCGCCGCGTCGGTGCGGCCGTTGACCTGGATCTCCACCTCGGAGTCGCCGACCTGGAGCCGGATGCTCACCTCGGTCCGCTGCTGGTCCACCCAGCTCTGCACCAGGTTGAACAGGCCGGGCAGCAGCCCCTGGGCGACCACCGCGATGATCACCGCGTCACTGAAGCCGGCCCGGCCACCGCCGCTCTGCCCGGCGTCGCGGACCAGGGCCCGGTAGCGCGGGTCGCGGTGCAGCCAGGCCAGCAGCGTCATCCGCTGCGGGCCGGCGGCGCGCGGGGCCAGCACCAGCCGGGCCGGGGCGGTGGAGCGGGGCGCGGTCATCTCGATCTCCATCTCTGTCGTCGCCCACGGTGCGGTCCGGCCGCCGGGCGGCTCAGTCGTCACCGGGTTGGAACGTCAGCGTGCCGTCGACCACCGACAGCACGCCGCTGACCCCGAACGTCTCGTTCTCGGTGAACGGGGTGGTCCCGAAGTAGCCGACGGTGCTGCCGGTGGCCTGCGCCGACCCCTGCGACTCGTACGAGGTGGAGACCCGGGCGGTGGTCGGGCCGGTCAGGGTCAGCTCGATCGTCGGGTACCGGGTGATCTTCCAGGCGATCTTCTTCACCGGCGAACCGCCGGTGTAGTAGCGGAACGGGCACCCCTGCGGGGCGGCCACCGTCAGCGCCGCGCAGCCGTCCAGGTAGGACCGCACGCTCTGTTCCGCCGCCGCCTGCGCCTCGGGCCGCAGGGTGGGCGTCAGCTCCGCGCCGCTCACGCTCTGCTGCCCGGGTACGACGTAGACCACCCGGGGCGCCGTCTCGCTGAGCGCGTTGCTCTCCCCCGCGACCGTGTACGCCCCGGGCAGCAGCGGCACCGCCACCCCGTCCTCCTCCGCACCGGTGGGCGCGGGCACCCCGTTGACGGTCAGCGGGGCCGGGCCGCCGGGCAGGGTCAGGGTCGCCGGGGCGGCGTCGATGTGCCAGCGGTGGAACAGCCCGAGCACGGCGGAGTCGTCGCGGCGCAACGGCAGCTCGGCGGTCAGCTTCTGCCCGGCGAGGGTGTAGGCGACCGTGGCGACCGCCTCGTCGCCGTCGCGTTCCACCCCCGTCACGGACACGTCGGTGGGCGGGCGGTAGTCCTTCGCCGCCACCATCCGGGCGAGCTGCCCGCTGTCGCCCAGCGCCGCCCGCACGTCGGGGGTGAGCTGTTCGAGCGCCTCCGGGCCGTCGTGGTCGGCCAGGGCAGCGAAGTAGTCGCCGACGGCCGCCTGGGGACGGAAGAACGCCCACTGGGCCGTGGTCAGCCCCCCGCCCAGGCAGCTCACCAGCACCAGCGCGCCGACGACCAGCAGGGCGCGACGGGAGCCGACCGCCGCTGTCGTCGTACCGCCGAACAGCTCGTCGAGGCCGCGTGCGGTGGCCGCGCGGTCGGTGGTGGGGTCGGGGACGGGCCGGTCCAGCCGGTCCAGGCGCAGCTCCGACGGGGGGTGGGTGGCGCAGACCGCCTCGTCCCAGCCGCTGCGTCCGGTCTCGAAGGAGCGTCGCCGCTCCAGCATGGACCGCATCCCCTCCCGGTGTCCGGCGAGCACCGCACCGGCGTCGGCCCGGTACTCGGCGGCCCGGACGTCCCGGCGGTGGCAGGGCAGGACCACATACCGCATGGTGAGCAGCACCGGCCAGAAGAACAGGAACACCACGAAGTCGGTGGCCGGGTGCGGGAACCGCCGCATCAGCCAGGCCGGGACGGCGTGCACCAGCACCAGCGGCAGGCCGACACCCCGGATGAACGCGCTGGTCACCTCGTCGCCGGTGCGCCAGTGCACCAGTTCGTGGCTGAGTAGCGCGGCGATCTCCTCGTCGGTGCAGTCGAGCACGGCGGTGCTCACCACGACGTGCCGGGCGTACGCGCGGGCGTTGGTGAGCACCGGGTCGTCCTCGATCAGCAGCCGGGGTTCACCGGGCAGGCCGAGCCGGGCCGCGCAGTCGCTCAGCAGCGGACGCAGCCGTTCGGCCTCCCGCCGGCTGAGCTGCCGCGCCCCCGAGACGCCCAGCAGCCACGGTTCCAGCAGCACCCGCCCGACGGTGTAGAGCACCCCGACCAGGCCGGCGGCGATCACCATCCCGGCCAGGCCGGTGAACAGGTTCGCCGGTTCGTCGACGGCGTTGCGCCAGGGCAGCACGAGGATGGCCAGGAAACCGACCAGGGCGCCGAGCGCGAACCCGGCGAACCCGCCGACCACCCCGCCGGAACGCGCCACGAAGGCCTCCAGCAGCGGCCCGACCAGCGGCGCGTCCCGCAGCAGCGCCGGCACCGCCTCGTCGGACTGGGTACCCCCGGCGACCAGCCCGTACAGGCCGAGGGCGAGGCCACCCCAGACCGCCGCGACCAGCGCCAACGGTACGTAGAACCAGGTGGCGAGGAAGGCGCCGAGCACGCCCCGCCAGTCCCGCACGATGCCGGCGCGCAGCCAGACCAGGGCGCTCGGGTAGCCGGGCGGGCGGTGGGCGAACCGGTCCCCGGCGGTCGGGGACTCCTGCGCCTGCGCGGCACCGGTGGGCGTCGTCGCGGCGGCCGGCGGTCCGGCGTCGGGCCACGCCGATCCGCCGG
>NZ_JACGMO010000217.1:0-5525 GCF_015354745.1 Micromonospora sp. S-DT3-3-22 | reverse complement strand
CGCGGCCCGGTGCGCGCCCGGGCGACGGTGGTCTCCGCCGCCGGGGTGGCGGTGGTGGTCGGGTCGGCCGCGCTGCTCGGGCCGGCCCTCGCCGGTCGGATCGACGACCGGCCGGTCGACCCGCGCCGCTACGTGCCGCCGCCCCGGGTGGAGTCGCTGGACGAGAACCCGCTGATCCGGATCTCCGGCTGGGCGTTGGAGCCGCAGCAGAAGCTGCTGGACGTGTCGACCCGGGGCTCGGGCGATGGGCCGACCACGATCCGGCTGGCCGTGCTCAGCGACTACGACGGGGTGACCTGGCGGGTCGGGGCGACCTACCGCACCGCCGGTCGGGTCCTGCCCGGCGGTGACCCGCAGGCGACGGACGTCGTCCGGCAGGAGATCACCGTGGCCGGGTTGACCGGCCGGCTGCTGCCCGCGGTGGCCACCCCCCGCACGGTCGACGGGGCCCGGGTGGCGTACGACCCGCAGAGCGGCACGTTGATCCGGCCGGAGGGGCTGACCCCGGGGTTGAGGTACACGGTCACCTCGGCGCGGGAACGGCTGGACGCGAACCTGCTCGCCACCGCCGACGTACCGGCCGGGGCGCAGGTGGCCCGGGTGCTGCGGGTACCCGACGGGACACCGGAACGGTTACGCCGGCTCGCCACCCACCTGGCCGAGGAGAACGGCGCCCCGTACGCGCGGGCCGCGGCGGTGGAGCAGTTCCTCGCCGAGCACTACCGGCTGGTGGCGGACGCGCCGAGCGGGCACGCGTACCCGAATCTGGAGTTCTTCCTGTTCGGGCCGCGCGGTGGCGGCGGCCAGCGGGGCACCTCGGAGCAGTTCGCCGCCGCCTTCGCGGTGCTGGGCCGGTTGACCGGCCTGCCGACCCGGGTGGTGGTCGGGTTCACCGCCCGGGGCGACGGGCCGGTACGGGCCGCCGACGCGTACGCCTGGCCGGAGGTGCTCTTCGCCGGGGTGGGGTGGGTGCCGTTCGACCCCCGGCCCCGCCCGGACACCGCGCCCCGGCCGGTGGAGGACGACTTCCGGCCGGCCCCGCCGAGCCCGCCGCCGTCGGAGGTGCCCGAGCCGACCGGGACCCCACCGGCCACCCCACCGGCGGCGGCCACGCCGGGCCGGAGCAGCGGGGAGCGCGGCGGGCCGACGCCGCTGCTGGTGGGGTTCGGCGCCGGTGGGTTGCTGCTGGCGGGGCTGGTCCTCGCCGGGCTGGTCGGGTGCCGCCGGGCGCAGACCCGCGCCCGGTTGAGCAGGGGCGACCCGGGGACCCGGGTGGGCGGCGCGTGGCGGCACACCACCGACGCGCTGCGACTGTCGGGACGGCCGGTCGGCGGGGACCTCTCCGCCACCGAGGTCGCCGACCGGGCCCGCCGCGCCCTCGCCGAGGACACCGGCCGGGCCAGCGGTTCCCGCCCCGCCGGGGATGCCGGCACCGGTGACCCCGGTGCGGACCCGGTGGGGTTGGCGGAACTGGCCGGGCTGCTCAACCAGGCGGCCTTCGCGCCGGGCACGCTGACCGACGCCCAGGCCGACCGGGCCCGGGACGTCGCCGTGGGCTACGCGGCGGCGCTGCGGGCGGCCCGGCCCCGCTGGCGGCGGCTGCTCTGGTCGGCACACCCCGGCCCCCTGCGCTGGCCCCGCTGACCGGTTCCCTGCCCCCGGAAACCGGGGCACGGTGAGGCCCGCCGGACCGGACGGTGGCGGGACGGGACCACCTCGACCGTGGGCCGGACCCTGGCGACGCGGAACCGGACCCCGGCGGCCCGGACCGGATCGTGGTGGGCCGGGCCGGCTACGCCGGTGGTGGGCCGGTGGCGCGTAGCCGGCGGACCAGCTTGCGCAGGCCGGCCTGCCAGCCGTCCGGGTCCTCGGCGCGGCGCACCGCGTACCCGGCGACCTCGGGGTGGGGCAGGATGAGGAAACGTTCCTCGGCGAGCCCGGCGACCGCCGCGTCGGCGACCTGGTCGGGGGTGAGCACCGGGCCGGAGGCGGCGACCACCCGGGCGGCCAGGTGGCCGGTGGCCAGCCCGTCGGCGAGCATCGGGGTGTCCACCCCCTGCGGGCACAACGCGCTGACCCGGATGCCCTGGTCCCGGTAGGTGACCGCCAGCCACTCGGCCAACCCGACCGCCGCGTGCTTGGTGGCGGTGTACGGGGCGTCGCCGACGGCGGTCAGCACCCCGGCCGCCGAGCAGGTGTGCATCAGGTGGCCGCCGCCCCGGGCCAGCATGCCGGGCAGCACGGCGCGGGCGGCGTACACGTGGGCGAGCACGTTGACCCGCCAGGCGCGGTCCCAGTCGGCGTCGGGGGCCTCGATACCGACGCCGGTGGCCACGCCCGCGTTGGCGCAGAACAGGTCGATCCGGCCGTACCGTCGCTCGGTGTCGGCGACCAGGTCGCGGACCTGGCCCTCGTCGGCGGCGTCGACGGCGACCCCCCGGGCGACCGGGCCGACCGCCTCGGCCACCGTGGCGGTCGCGCGGGCGTCGAGATCGGCCAGGACGACGGCGGCGGCCCCCTCGGCGGCGAAGCGGCGAGCCAGCGCCGCGCCGATGCCCCCCGCTCCCCCGGTGATCACCACCACCCGGTCGGTCAGGTTCATCTCAGCCCCGTTCCGCCGGCCGCCCGGCGTCCACCGCCGACGGCGGGCCCAGCCGGCTGATCAGCTCACCCAGGGCGACGGCCCCGCCGGCGGTCACCTCCGGGGTGGGCAGCAGGGCCAGCACCGGCACGTCCACCCCGGCGTCGGCGTAGCGGCGGACCTGGTCGCGGCAGTGCTCGGGCGAGCCGTGCAGGATCAGCGCGTCGACCACCTCGTCGGGCACGGCCGCGGCGGCGGCCCGCCGGTCACCGGCGGCCCAGGCCGCCCAGACCGGGCCGAGCACCGCCTCCCGCCCCAGCCAGCGGTGGAACTCGGCGTACGCGGGGACGGTGAGGTAGCTGGTGATCAGCCGCCGGCCGAGGGTACGGGCGTAGCCGGCGTCCTCGGTGGGGCAGACGAAGATCCGGGCGACCACCTCGAAGCCGGGGCCGCGCCCGGTCAGCTCGGCGAGGGCCTGCGCGACGTCGTCGGCGGCCAGCCAGTTGAGGATCACCCCGTCGGCCTCGGCGGCGGCCAGCCGCAGCATCCCCGGACGCAGGGCGGCCAGCAGCAGCGGCGGTGGGCTGGCCGGCGGGCGTTCCAGGGTGAACCGGCGCACCCGGAACGTGTCGAACGCCCCGTCGACCGTCTCGCCCCGCAGCGCCGGCCTGAGAAACCGCAGCAGGTCACGGGTGCGCCGGAACGGCTCGGTGTACGGAATCCCGTTCCAGTCCCCCACCACCACCGGGGACGACGCGCCGATGCCGAGGGCGAACCGGCCCGGGGCGGCCTCGGCCAGCGCCGCCGCGCTCATCGCCAGCAGGCCCGGCCCCCGGGTGAAGGCGGGGGTGATCGCGGTGCCGAGCCGCAGCCCGGGTTGCCAGGCGGCGGCCAGCGCCAGCGGGGTGAACGCGTCGGTGCCGTTGACCTCCGACGACCACACGTCGGTGAAACCGGCCTCCGCCAGGGCCGCGTAGCCGGCGGCGTGCTCGGCGAGCGGGACACCGGTCAGCGGCACGGTGAAGCCCCATCGGTTCGTCATCCGGTCGATCGTGCCCGCTCGCCCCGGCCGGAACAAGGCCGGAACCGGGGTGGATTCGGCGATGCCCGCCGCCGCAGCCGCCCGGGATGCTACGAACCCCTGGTGGGCCGGGCCGACGGCGACTGCCGACGATCATGACGGGTGGCGACGGGGCCGCCCCGCTGCGGCGTACCGGATCGGCCCAGCGGGCCACGTTCCTGGAACTCTTCTTCGACCTGGTGTACGTCTTCGCGCTCACCCGGATCTCGTTCCGCGCCTTCGAGGACCTGGCCCTGGAGCCCGGCGGCACCACCGGCTGGTCCCCGGTCACCGGGGGCGTCAAGACGCTGCTGCTGTTGCTCGCGCTCTGGGCGGTCTGGCAGGGCACCGCGTGGACGACCAGCCGGTACGACCCGCACCACGGCTGGCTCCAGTTCGTGGTGATCACCGCCCTGATCGGCAGCATGGTGATGGGGGTGGCGATCCCCCGCGCGTTCACCTCCACCGGCCTGGCGTTCGCGGTGGCGTACGTGCTGACGCAGGTGTCCCGGCCGGGTCTGCTGCTGCTGGCCCTCGGCAGCCACGAGTACCGGCGGCTCAAGCTGCGCATGCTCCTCACCTTCGCCGCGACCGGGGTGCTGTGGCTGACCGGGGCGTTCCTGTCGCCCACCCCCCGGGGTCTGCTCTGGGCGCTGGCGCTGGTCCTGGAGTACCTGGCCGCCCGGTTCGGGTGGCCCGTGCCGGGGCTGGGCCGGTCGAGGGCGAGCCGCTGGGACGTCGCCGGGGAACACCTGGCCGAGCGGTACCAGCAGTTCTTCCTGGTCGCGTTGGGCGAGACGATCCTGGTGGGCGGGCTGGCGTACAGCACGGGTCCGTTCGACCCGGCCCGGACCGGTGCGTTCGCGGTGGCGCTGGTGACCTCGGTGCTGCTGTGGCGGATCTACGTGCAGCGGGCCGGGCAGGTGCTCGCCGAGGCGGTGGTGCGGTCCCGGCACCCGTCGGACACCGGCCGCTCGGCGGCGGACACCCACCTGGCGATGGTGGTGGGGCTGGTCGGTACGGCGATCGGGTACGAGCTGACCATCGAGCATCCGCTCACCTCCCCGGAGGCGGCGTGGGTGGTGCTGGTGGTGGGCGGTCCGGTGCTCTTCCTGCTCGCCCGCGCCCGCTTCGAGTACGAGGTCTTCGGCCGGGTGTCGCCGTCGCGGTGGCTCGCGGCGGCGCTGCTGGTCGTGCTCTTCCCGCTGCTGCTGCACGTGGTGCCGCTGGTCTCCGCCACGGTGGCCGCGTTGGTGCTCGGCGGGGTCGCGGCGGCCGACGCCCGCCGGGCCCGGGGCCGCCCCCCGGAACCCCCCGCCCCACCCCTGTAACCACCCACCCCACCCGCCTCCACCCGCCCCGCCGGGGGTGGGCCTGGCCCCGGTGATCAAGAGGTTCGCGTCACCTTGGTGATCAGAATTGACGTAAACCTCTTGATCACCGGGGCACAGCAGCGCGGGGGGTGGGTCAGGTGGGGGTGGTGAGGGACAGGTGGGGCCAGGGTTGCGCCGTGATGATCCGCCGCTCGGCGGGAGTGAGCGGGGCCCGGCCGGTGGTCTTGCGGACCAGGGTGAGGAGGTCCCAGCCGAGCCCGTCCGGGACCGGTAGTCCCCCGGTGAACAGGCCGGCGATCACCCGCGCGGCGGCGGGGGTGAGCCACGGCTCGCGGTGCAGCGCCACCGCCAGGTCCAGCCCGTGCACGCCGACCTCCACCACGCGGGTCAGCAGGAACTCGTGCACCGCCATCGGGTCGCCGTGGCGGGTCCGGACGACCCGGTCGGCGGGGTGCGCACGCACCGCCGCGTCGGTCGCCCGCCAGGCGGCGGTGAAGGCCGCCGCGGTCGCCGCCGCCTCCGTGGACCCGGTCGGGGCGGCGGGACCGCG
>NZ_JACGMO010000216.1:0-5409 GCF_015354745.1 Micromonospora sp. S-DT3-3-22 | reverse complement strand
CGGGTGCCGGCCAGGACGGACCGGGCGGGTTGGCCCGGCCGGTGGGGGGTGGTGGGGCCCAGCCGAGGTCGGGGGTGGCGGGGACGCCGTACCCCTGGTCCTGCTGGGGCTGCCGGTCGCCGTACGGCGCCGGTCCACCGGAGCCCGGCGGCGCCTCGCCCGGCTCCTGGCCGGGACGGTGCTGGCCCTCGGACGTCATGGGTGCGCCTCCTCCATCACATGTCGGCCGCCGATGCCGTCCGTCCGGTCGGCCGTGTCGCCGGTGCCCGGCGGTTCGGCCGTGCGGTCTCCCCGCACGGTATCCGGTACGCGCGCGCGGCCCCCATGCAGCACCGGCCGTCACTCCGCGTCGCCGGACGGTGTCGATCGGCTTCCATCCGTCGCGATCGGTGTCCGGGTCGGCGGGTGGCGACCGGAACCACCGTACCGGGCGTCGTGGCGAGGTGGAATCCCGGTCTCAGCGGGTTCGGAACGCCGATGACCCGCCCGGGGCCCGGGCGGGTCATCGATCTGGAGGAGGGAGAGGAAAGTCGGTGCCGGGTCAGCTCATGTGACGCTGGGCGATCGCGAGGATCTCCTCGCGGACCGCCGGCGAGTTGGCGGAGCGCAGCGCGTGCTCGATGGCACGGGCCCGACGGTTGGCGTCACGACGGGTGCGGATTCGCTCGATCATGCTCATGGTGGTCTCTCCTCCGGCTATTCGGTTGTCAGCCCCTTGATGACTCCATTGAACACCCGTCGGGCGCCGATCGCCATCGATTATTAGGTGAGCTGCAACACGGGCCTAAGGATCGTAGGTCAACGAGCGAGCTGGGCCACTATTTCTTCTCTCAATGGCAACGGCCGGCGTGCCGGGCGTTCACCCTGGGCACACCGGCCGTCGCCGGACGTCACGGTCAGGTCCAGGCGAGCAACGCCGCCTCCGGGTCGGCGAGGAAGTCCCCGATGTCACGCAGGAACTTCGAACCCAGCTCGCCGTCGATGATCCGGTGGTCGAAGGAGAGCCCCAGGGTGGTCACCTGGCGCGGCTTGACCTTGCCCTTGTGGACCCACGGCAGCTCACGGACCGCGCCGAAGGCCAGGATCGCCGACTCACCCGGCGGCAGGATCGGGGTGCCGGTGTCCACCCCGAAGACCCCGACGTTGGTGATGGTCAGGGTGCCGCCGGACATGTCCGCCGGGGAGGTCTTCCCCGCCTTGGCCGTCTGCACCAGACCCGTCAGCGCATCGGCCAGCTCACGCAGCGTGAGTCGGCCCGCGTCCTTGATGTTCGGCACGATCAGGCCGCGCTCGGTGGCCGCCGCGATGCCCAGGTTGACGTACTCCTTGACCACGATCTCGTCGCCGGCCCACGTCGAGTTGACCATCGGGTGCCGCCGGACCGCCAGCAGCACCGCCTTGGCGACCAGCAGCAACGGCGAGACCCGGACGTCGCGCCAGTCCCGCCGTTCGCGCAGCCGGTCCAGCGCCTTCATCGTCCGGGTCACGTCCACGGTCAGGAACTCCGTGACGTGCGGGGCGGTGAACGCCGAGCGGGACATGTTCTCGGCGGTCAGCCGGCGTACCCCCTTGACCGGGATGCGCTGCTCGCGGTCCGCGCCGAAGCTCGCGGCCGAGGTGGCCGGCGAGGTCGCCGTCAGCGGCTCGGCCACCGCCGTGCTCCCCGCCACCGCCCGCTGGACGTCCTCCCGTGTGATCGAACCGAGCGGCCCCGACCCGGCCAGCGCGGCCAGGTCGACCCCGAGATCCTTGGCGAGCTTGCGCACCGGCGGCTTCGCCAGCACCGGACCACCCGCGCTCGGTCGATCATGGACTTGTGGTGCCGGTTTTACGGCGACAGGGACGTTTTTGCCCCCCACCACAACTCCATGATCGGCTGGGGCTGAGGGCTTGCGGGGGCGGCGCTTGGCGGGTGCGTTGCGGGGGCCGTAGCCGACCAGGACGGCGGTTCGGCCACCCGGGGCTACGCCGCCGATCAGACCCGGCTCGACCATGCCCTCGGCCGGGGCGACCTGCACCGCGGCCAGCGACGCGGCCGACGGGGTGGGCAGGTCCGACCCGGCGGCGGCGGTCGTCGACTCCGGCACCGGCCCGGCCCCCGGGTCGGTGTCGATCGCGATGATCGGGGTGCCGACCTCGACCGTGCTCCCCTCCGGGTGGAAGATCGAGCGCACCTCGCCGGCCCACTTCGCCGGGATCTCCACGGCAGCCTTGGCCGTCTCCACCTCGACGATCGGCTGGTTCAGCTCGATGACGTCGCCCACCTTGACCAGCCAGGCGAGGATCTCGCCCTCGGTCAGCCCCTCACCCAGGTCGGGCAGGTTGAACTCCTTGATCCGGGACATCGCGCTCACCAACCGAAGGTGCGGTCGACGGCGTCGAGCACCCGGTCGAGGTCGGGCAGGTACTCCTCCTCCACCCGGCTGGCCGGGTAGGGGGTGTCGAAGCCGGTGACCCGCAGCACCGGGGACTCCAGGGAGTAGAAGCACTCCTCGGTGATCCGGGCCGCGATCTCCGAGCCCAGCCCCAGGTTGCCCGGGGCCTCGTGGACGACCACGCACCGGCCGGTGCGCCGCACCGACTCGTACGCGGCGGTCAGGTCCAGCGGGGAGAGCGTACGCAGGTCGACGACCTCCAGCTCCCGGCCGTCCTCGGCGGCTGCGGTCGCCGCGTCCAGCGCGGTGCGCACCATCGGGCCGTACGCCAGCACGGTTGCGTCGGTGCCCGGCCGCACCACCCGGGCGGCGTGCAGCGGGTACGCCCCGGACAGCGGGGTGTCCAGGTCGACCGGACCCTTCTCCCAGTAGCGGCGCTTGGGCTCCAGGAAGACGATCGGGTCGTCCGAGGCGATGGCCTGCTGGATCATCACGTACGCGTCCTGCGGGTTGGCGCAGGTCACCACCTTCAGCCCGGCGGTGTGCGCGAAGTACGCCTCCGGCGACTCGGAGTGGTGCTCGACCGCGCCGATGCCGCCGCCGTAGGGGATCCGGATCACCATCGGGATGGTGACCTTGCCCTGCGAGCGGTAGTGCATCTTGGCCACCTGCGACACGATCTGGTCGTACGCCGGGTAGACGAAGCCGTCGAACTGGATCTCGCAGATCGGCCGGAAACCCCGGATGGCCAGGCCGACGGCGGTGCCGATGATGCCGGACTCGGCCAGCGGGGTGTCGATCACCCGCTGGTCGCCGAAGTCCTTCTGCAGGCCGTCGGTGATCCGGAAGACGCCGCCGAGCTTGCCGACGTCCTCGCCCATGATGACGACCTTCGGGTCGTTCTCCAGGGCCCGGCGCAGACCGGTGTTGAGGGCCTTGCCCAGGGTGAGCGTCTCCGTGGCCATCAGTGCGCGCTCCCCTCGAACGACTCCGAGTACCTGCTGAACTGGTCCCGCTGGGCGTCCAACTCGGGCGAGCCGTGCGGGTAGACGTGGTCGAACATGCTGACCGGCTGCGGGTCGGGCAGGTTCAGCACCCGTTCGCGCAGGTGCACCGCCTCGGTGCGGGCCTGCTCGTCGACCTCGGCGAAGAAGTCGGCGTCGGCGAGCTGCTGCTTGTCGAGGAACGCCTTCATCCGGGCGATCGGGTCCTTGGCCTGCCAGGCCTCGACCTCGCTGGCGATCCGGTAGCGGGTCGGGTCGTCGGAGGTGGTGTGCGCCCCCATCCGGTAGGTGTACGCCTCGATCAGGCTGGGGCCCTGGCCGAGCCGGGCGTTGTCCAGCGCGTGCCGGGTCACCGCGTACGAGGCGAGCACGTCGTTGCCGTCCACCCGGACGCCGGGGAAGCCGAAGCCGCCGGCCCGCCGGTACAGCGGGACCCGGGTCTGGCGTTCCAGCGGCTCGGAGATGGCGTACTGGTTGTTCTGGCAGAAGAACACCAGCGGGGCGTTGAAGACGCTGGCCCAGACGAACGCCTCGTTGACGTCGCCCTGGCTGGTGGCGCCGTCGCCGAAGTAGGCGATCACCGCCTCGCCGTCCTCGGTGCCGGTCTTGCCGTCCATGTGGACGCCCATGGCGTACCCGGTCGCGTGCAGGGTCTGCGCCCCGATGACGATCGTGTACATGTTGAACTTGAACTCGTTCGGGTCCCAGCCGCCCTGGTCGACGCCACGGAACAGGCCGAGCGGCATGATCGGGTCGATGCCCCGGCAGTAGAGGACGCCGTGCTCCCGGTAGGTCGGGAACGCCATGTCCTGGCTGCGCAGCGCCCGCCCGGAGCCGACCTGGGCCGCCTCCTGGCCGAGCAGCGAGGCCCACAGGCCCAGCTCGCCCTGCCGCTGCAACGCGGTCGCCTCGGCGTCGAGCTTGCGGACCAGCACCAGGTCGCGGTAGAGGCCGCGGTACTCCTCGTCGGTGAAGTCGACGCGGTACTCGGTGCCGTCCGGGCCGGTCGCGCTCTCGATCCGCTCGCCGGCCGGGGTGAGCAGCTGTACGAGTTCCGGTTCGCCGGTCGTGGCCCGCCGGGACCGGGGTGCGGCTCGCCGGCCGCGGCTGGAGACCGCAGGGTCGCCCTTTGCCATCCGTCTCTCCCTGTCGTGTCTGTGCCCGAGCCGGGGGGTCACCCGTCCGCGCACAACGTGCGCCGGCCCGGCTGTTGCCGGACTGGTTCCTGGCGGTCGTGCCTAGCCCCGGTGGGGGTTGCCGCACGACCTGAGCCGGATCCATGGTCGAACCCGGTTCGGGAGCGTCGGCCACCAGCCACGCCTGCCACGGGGTACGCGGAGGGGCGGCTGCGTTGCCGTCGTGCCTGAATGATTGCAGAGGAGGTGAGCGGCCCCACAGTATGGCCCTCCCGCCGGTGGTGACATGTCCGCTTGGTGACCAGTGGACTTTTTTGTCGCCGCGCCGGCCGTGCCGCCGTCGGCTGTCGTCACCATGCCGGTCGGGTGACGGACTTTTTGTGTGTCGACACGCTGTGGTGCCTGGTGAACTGGGCGTCACTGGGTCAAGCTGACCGGTAGTGGTGGGCGTTTGGCGAATAATGTCCGTTCTGATCCGTGCTGCCCACCGACGAACACGTCCAGGTCGACGAGGGAGTGTGCGGTGTCCGAGCCAGGTGACGGTCCTCCGATCCCCCTCCTCGGGCGGCACCGGGCCGGCGGCGGCAGCTACCGGCGGATGATCGGCGTCCACCGGGCCCCGGGCCTGGGCGGGCCGCACCGGGGCTACCTGTTCACCGTCGCCCTGCTCGCCGGGGCCGCCTCCATGCCGGTCCTCGCCGCGATCAGCGCCGGCTCCGCCACCGTGGGCAGCACCGCGCTGCCGGACGGTGGCACCCCGTTCCTGCCCACCCCGTCGGTCGGCCCGGTCGTCGTCCCGGTGCCCGCCACCGGCCAGCCGGCCCTGCCCCCCCCCCCCCCCCCCCCCGCCCCCCCCCCCCCCCCCCCCCCCCCCCCCCCCCCCCCCCCCCCCCC
>NZ_JACGMO010000215.1:0-5529 GCF_015354745.1 Micromonospora sp. S-DT3-3-22 | reverse complement strand
CCAGGTCGGTGCGTTGCGGCAGGTCGGCCGGGGGCAGCTCGGGCCGTGGCGGGTGGGGGCCACCCGGGCCGCCGGGGGCGGGTCCGTCGCCGTCGACCACCGTCGGGTCGGGTGACCGGACGCCGTCGCGGGCGAGCACGGTGCCGTCGGCGGCGATCGCCCCGCCGTCGAGCCGTTGGCCGTCGCCGTCGACGTGGGCCCAGACCGCGCCCCGCTCGCTGTAGGTGACCCGCAGGCCGGCGGCCCGGTCGACGGCGGCCATCCCCTCGGGGAGCACCATCACGTCACGCCCGATCCGCAGGTTCATCCCGCCGACCCGGACGGTGTCCAGTTTGTTCTGCGCGCCGAAGATGACGCCGGCCTTGGCCCCCTCCGCGCCGCCGTGCAGCATGTTCTGGAGGTCGAACCTGCCCTGGGCGGCGTCGGTCGCGCCGGTCACCAGGGCGCCGGTGACCCCGCCGCCGATGACGTGGCCGGGGATGCCACCGAACATCGACGCCCCGAACAGCCCACCCTGGACGGTGGAGACGCCGAGCTGGCCGAGGTCGAGGCTGGACCGTTCGCCCCCGGCGATCTGGTACATCTGGCCCAGCAGGTTGCCGCCGCCCATGAACGCCGCCCCGAACGCCACCCGCTGGCCCAGGTACTTCGTCAGCTCCCGGCCGAAGGTGGTGGTGGCGATCTCGCGGGTCGCGTACTGGCTGAGGGTGGCCCGGCTGAGCTGCTCGAACGCCTCGGTGCCGGCCAGTCGTACGCCGCCACGGGCGGCGAGGTCGGTGCCGACCCGGGCACCGAACCTGCGTAGCAGCTGTTCCTCGATCTCCCGGGCGAGCTGGTTGCGGGCGGCGAGCAGGCTCCGCCCGGCCAGCCGTCGGGACTCCAGCCCGGCCTCCCGGCCGAGTTGGCGCAGCAGTTCCCGGTTGGTGACGCCGCGCAGCCACTGACCGGCCATCCGGTCGGCGACCGACCGGGCGATGACGTTGCGCGGCAGGGTGTTGCGGGCGAGGTTGCCGGCGCCCTGCCGGATCACCGTCGGCAGGGTCTGCCGGACGAAGGTGGGGACCTGGGTCCGCGCGAAACGCGGCAGCTGGGTGGTGACCAGCCGGGGGACCTGGGTACGGACCAGGTTCGGCAACTGGGTCCGGACCAGGGTCGGCAGGGTACGGGTCAGCAGCGCGGTCACCTCGGCGAGGGCGGCGCGTACGGAGATGCTGCCGATGGCCCGTACCGCGTTGGTGGCGGCGGCCCCGATCGCGGCCCGGCAGGCGGCGAACGCCCCCGGGATGCCGGCGGTGGACAGGCCGAGTGACGGGATGGCGGCGGCGACCAGCATGAACAGCGAGACGGCGAGCATGATCAGGCCGAGCAGGGCCATGAACTTCATCAGCTCGATCTGGAGGCCGAAGCTCTGTACCGCCTCCTCCATGGAGGCGAGGGTGTCGACCGTGCCGGCGAGCGATTCGAGGTAGGACAGCCATTCCCGGGTGAACACCTCGGCGGCCCCGTCGCCGCTCCAGTTGGTCAGGATGCCGTCGGCGGCGTGCACCGCCTCCTCGTAGAAGGCGGCGAGTTCCTGCGTCGCGGCACCCCAGGCGTCGGAGAGTTCGTAGACGGCGTCGATGTCCGACTCGGGGATCTTGCCGATGAGGATCTCGCCGACGGTGGAGCGGACACCCGGGATGGCGGCTTCGAGGTCGGAGAACCACTCCAGGATCTCGGCGAGGGCGTGGTCACTCTCGCTCACGCGGGGTCCTCCCCGGCATCGTCGGGTTTCCCGGCCGGTCGTCTCGGGTCAGTGCCGGCCACCGGCCCGGTCGATGTCGGTGGCGTTGTCGTCGTCGGTGCCGGTGTAGCTCCACATGGCGTCGGCCACGTACGCGCCGAGCTTGTCCATCGCCTCGCCGAGCTTGGGCACGGTGGCCTTGACGGCCTCGTTCATCTGCTGCCCGCCGCCGCCGGGAACCTCGACCGACTTGTGGTACGTCTTGAGGAACTCCTCGGTGAACTCGTCGCGCGGCAGCGTCCCGGGCGCGGCCTCCAGCCCGGTGATGGCACCGAGCTTGCCGTCCATCGCGGTGGACATCGACTGCCCGTTGATCCGGAGCCGGTTGGCGATGCCGAGGATGTCGGCGACGCTCGTCCTGATCTCGACGAAGCTACTCATCGTCGTCCCCCTTCAGGCGCACGTCGGCGTCGTGACTGTGCAGCAGCTTCTCCAGCTGCGCGCCGCCGGGGGCCATCCGGCGCAGGTCGGGGGCGAGGCTGCCGTCGAGGATCTCGCGGGACTGCTCGGCGGCGTCCTCGACGGCGAGGCGGACGGTAGCCACGATGGTGGCGGCGAGGGCCTTGGAGTTGGGGTTGCGGAACACCCGGGGGTCGATGTCCAGCTCCAGCAGGTGCCCCCGGGGGCCGACGACCGCCTTGACGGTGCGGTCGTCCGACCAGGCCGTGCCGGTCACCCGGAGCATCCGGCGCTGTACGTCGTCCATTCCGGACCAGGCCTTCTTGAGGTCACCGATCATGGCGGTCAACGCGCCGAAGTTCGGTCGTTCCTCCATCGTCCCTCCCCCGAGGTCCCTTCCGACGGGCAGCCTAACCGGGGCGGCCCGGCCCGGCTGCCCCACCGGTCCGACGCCCTCCGGGCCGGAGGGCGTCGGACCGGACGGTCACATGCCGGCGGCGATCTGCTGGTCGACCTGCTGCATCCGCTCGGCGGACGCGCCGAGCTTCACGCCGACCCGGGTCAGCGCCTCCTTGATCTCGGTGGCGCCCTGGTTCCACTTCTGCCGGGCCTCGTCGCACGCCTGCCCCGCCGGGCCCTGCCAGTCGGCCGCGAAAAGCTGGGTGAACTGGGTGTAGAGGTCCTGGAGGCTGCCGTCCATCTGGCCCTGGTAGGTGCCGATGGCGGTGGCCACATCGGAGATCTGGCCGAAGTTGTAGGTGATGGGACTGCTCACTGGAAGGTCACCTTTCGCTGGTCACAGCGGCACGGATCGCCCGGGGAGGGCCGACGTGGCCGCGGCGGATACCGGCGGCGTCAGCCGCGCAGGATGCTCATCACGCTGGCGTCGCCGGTCTCGGCGGCGGCGTTGCGGATCTCGGTCGCGGCGTCCTCGTCGTTCATGCCGTACTGCGTGGCGGCGCTGGTCATCTTGCCGGACAGTTCGTCGAGCGCCGAGATGATCTTCTTCAGGCCGTCGTTGAGCTGCACGGAGACGTCCTGAAGCGCGTTGTTGGCCGAGCCGCGCATGCCGCTGCCGCCCAGCGCCTGCACCCGTTCGACGAGCCGCGCCATGCCCAGTGCGAGGCCCTCACCGGTCTCGTTGCACCGTTTCGCCATCGCGTTCAGCTGTTCCTGGGTGGCGTGAACCTGACCCAGTCCCGGAGTGTCGGTCAAGGTGGACTCACCCGCTCCTCTGCTTGCGCCCCCCGGTCAGGGAAGCGTCCCCTTGATGGTGGTGGCCGTCGTGGCCGACCCTGACGGTAGCGCCCCGTAACGAATCGGGCCACCTCACTTCGTCCGAAGTGGCTGGTCGGGGAGGAGACGGCGGTGGTACCGGGTCCCGGCGGTGGTCGGCAGCGGTTACGCTCGGGGCGATTTCCGGTGAGACTCGGGCGGGGGCCCGCCGCACCAGGGGAGGTTCGGTGGCGGAGGACGACGGCAGCAACCCGTACCAGCACGAGACCGACCAGAACACCCGGACCGACTGGCTGGCCGATCAGAAACCCGTCGACGTCGATCCGGACGGGCTGGTCGACTACGGCAAGAACATGGTCGTCATCCAGGAGAACCTGCAGAGCCACGGCGGCCGGTTGAGCCAGCTCGGCCAGTTGCCGCACCGCGCCTGGGAGGGTGCCGCGCTGCCCGAGGGCGTCTACATCCGCACCCAGCTCACCCTCAACTACGCCGAGTTCCAGCAGTACCTGACCTACCTGGGCGCGGCGCTGACCAACATCGGCATGGCCGCGCAGACGGTGGCGGACGCCTACGCCAACACCGACGGCTGGTCGGCGGCCTCGCTGGACGCGGTCCGGTTCGCCTTCGGCGACGCCGACGCGCCGCGTCCCGCCGGGCTGCCGCCGTTCGTCTCCGGCAAGACCTGGTGGGACCAGTACCTCGAAACGGTGTCGAGCGGGCAGGCCGGCACCGCGCCGACCCCCGAGCAGTTCGTCGACCAGGGCCGGCCCCGGGTCGCCCCGGACGGCAGCATCACCTTCACCGCGCTCGGCCCCGGCGGCGTGGTGCGCACCATCGTGCAGCGGTCGCTGCCCGGTGGCGTGGGCACCGAGACGGTCACCACCACGACCGACGCCACCGGCAAGGTGCTCGACAGCAGCACCAGCCGGACGACCACGGTCGTCACCGGCACCTCGACGGTGGTCACCACCACCAACACCGACGCGGAGGGCCGACGCACCGGCGGCAGCCGGGAGACCACGTCGTACGGCGTCGACGGCGGTCGTACGGTGACCAGCGAGCAGCTCGACGCCGGGGACAGGCCGACCGCCACCCGGGTCGACGCGCAGCACGCCGACGGGACGCACACGATCACCACGACCGACGGCAGGGGCACCGTCACCCAGGAGCTGCACATCGGTCAGGACACCGAGGGCGTGGACCCGGCCGAGTTGACCGACTCCCCCGCCAAGCGGGCGCTGGACGAGATCAAGCGGCACGACTACGGCATCTGAGCCCGGGAGGACACCATGGCCGACTACTGGGGTGCCCAGGCGACGTACGCGCACGGCGGCCCGCGCGGCGAGGGCACCCGGTACGTCATGCCGCCGGAGAACCCGGACCTGAAGTTCACCCCGGCACCGGGCGGCGAGGGCGGGGCCACCATCGAGACGGTCCGCCAGCAGGTGCTGGGGCAGCACCCGGAGGACATCTCGGCGCTGGCCGACCAGTGGCAGAACGCCTACAACCTGTTGCAGAGCATCCACCAGCAGCTGCTGTCCGCCAGTCAGACCCTGCACGACGAGCACTGGCAGTCGCCGCAGGCCCGGGACGCGTTCCTCAAGGCGGGGCCGGGCAAGACGCTGGCGTACCTCGACGAGTGGATGGACGCGGCCCAGCACAACGTGACCGCGCTGCGGGCGATGGTCGGCATCGCCCGGGACTCCCGGGCGGAGATGGAACGCCTCTGGACGGAGTACCGGGAAGCCATCGACGACGCGAAGAACTCCGACGGCTGGACGCAGTTCTCCGAGGGCTTCAAGCAGGGCTTCACCCTGGGTCTGTACGACGGCGAGAAGGGCATCCAGGCGGCCGAGGCCGAGGCGGTGCGGGAGAAGCAGGAGGAGTACAACCGCCGGGCGCAGGAGTTGGCCCGGCGCACCGCCGACGACTACTTCGACACGTTGAGCAAGGTCAGTGGCGGGCACGGTCCGCCGTTCTTCCCGATGGACGCGGTGCTCAACCCGGTCGGTCATCCGCCGTGGCGCGGGCCGGTCGGTGCCCCGCCGCCGGTGGGGCCGCCCGGCGCCCGCCCGCCGGGGGTCGGGGCGACCCCGCCGCCGACGTCGGTG
>NZ_JACGMO010000214.1:0-5497 GCF_015354745.1 Micromonospora sp. S-DT3-3-22 | reverse complement strand
CGACCGGGGCGGCCCGGGTGGGTACGCCGACCGGCGGGACCGGTGCCGACGGCTTCAGCCAGGCCGGCTGGCCGGCGACCACCAGCGCGACCGCGTCGCAGGCGTCCGCGACGGCCCGGTTGGCGGCGCCCAGCGCGTCGGCGAACGCCCGCCCCAGCGGGGTGGTCGGCACCAGCGACAGCCCCACCTCCGGGCTGACCAGCACGATCCGCGCCTCGCTGGCGCGCACCGCGTCGGCCAGTTCGGTGATGGTGGCGACGTCGTCGGCCGGCTGGTGGGCCGGGTCGAGCAGCACGGTCACCCAACCGCCCAGGTCGTCCACGAGCAGCGTCTCGTTCGGCCCGGCCGAGGCGAGCACGTCGGCCAGCCGGCGCGGATCGTCGGCGGTCTCCTCGGTGGTCCAGCTTCCCGGCCGCCGTTCCCGGTGGGCGGCCAGCCGGGTGGCCCACTCGGTGTCGTCCGGGTCGGCGGCGGCCGAGGTCGCCACGTAGCGCACCGTGGGCGCGTCGGCCACCAGGGACTCGGCGAACTCCGACTTGCCCGAACGGATACCGCCGAGCACCAGGACCGTGTTCCACCCCTCAACGGACATGCCCGTACCTTAAGGCCGCCCGACCCGGCCCCGCCCGCCGGCCCGGACCCGTCACGCTGCGCGGAACCCGGGTGCGGGGGCGTGCGTGCGGTGCGCGGCGGTGCCGGCCGACTACGCTTGCGGGGATCCGTCCCCCGGGGACGGTTGAGCGGCGAGGGGAGACGCGGCATGGCGTGGAGCTGGCGGTACGAGGGCACGGACGGCGCACCGGTCGACGGGCCGGCGGAGACGTTCAGCAGCCAGGCGGACGCCGAGTCCTGGATCGGCCAGACCTGGCGGGAGCTCGCGTCGTCCGGCGTCACCGCGGTCACGCTCGTCGAGGACGACCGGGTGGACTACCGGATGAGCCTGCTGCCGACGGCGGAGTGATGGCGGGCGACCGCCCGGGGGGCGAGCCGCTGGTGCTCGGTGTGCCCCGGGCGGCGTTCCGGCCCAGCCCGGTCTTCCTGGCCCTGGTCGCGCTCTTCGTCACCAGCGGCGTGCTGACCTGGAACGGGGTCGGCAACGTCCGGTTCGACGTGTTCCTCTTCGTCGTCTCCGGCTGGCTGGTCTCGCTGTGCCTGCACGAGTACGCGCACGCCGTGGTCGCCTACCGGGCCGGCGACCGGGACATCGCCCACCGGGGCTACCTGACGTTGAACCCGCTGAAGTACACCCACCCGCTGCTGTCGATCGTGCTGCCGGTGGTGGTGGTGCTGCTCGGCGGCATCGGCCTGCCCGGCGGGGCGGTCTGGGTGGACCGGCACGCCATCCCGGGCCGGCTGCGGCACACCCTGGTCAGCCTCGCCGGCCCGGCCACCAACGTGCTGTTCACCCTGCTGCTGGTGGTGGTGCTGCGGGTGGGCATCGACGCCGGCGGCCCGATCGAGTTCTGGGCGGGGGTGGCGCTGCTGGCGTTCCTCCAGCTCACCGCGAGCGTGCTGAACCTGCTGCCGGTGCCCGGCCTGGACGGCGGCAACATGATCCAGCCGTGGCTCAGCCCGCAGTACCGCCGGATGTACGACATCTTCGCGCCGTTCGGGTTCATCCTGCTGTTCGCGCTGCTGTGGAACCCGCGCATCGGCGGCTGGTTCTTCAGCGCCGTGTTCTGGCTCAGCGACCTGCTGGGGCTGCCGCCGTGGCTCTACGGCACCGCGCTGTCCCTGATCCGCTTCTGGCAGAGCTGACCGCACCCCACCCCGGAACCGGCCGGGGCGGGGTGCGGCCGGTGCCGGTCAGGGCCGCTGGGCCGGGCTCTCCGTCTTGCCCGGGTCCCGCTCGGTGACCGGGGCGACGATGTCGTCGATGGCCTTGAGCAGGTCGGTCTCCAGGGTCACCCCGGCGGCCTTGACGTTGTCGTGCACCTGGTCGGGGCGGGACGCGCCGATGATCGCCGAGGCGACGTTCGGGTTCTGGAGCACCCAGGCGACGGCCAGCTGCGGCATGGTCAGCCCGGCCTGCTCGGCGAGCGGCTTGAGCTGCTGCACCCGGGTCAGCACCTCGTCGTTGAGCCACTGGGCGATGAAGTTCGCGCCGGACTTCTCGTCGGTGGCCCGGGACCCGGCCGGCGGCGGCTGACCCGGCAGGTACTTGCCGGACAGCACCCCCTGCGCCATCGGCGACCAGACGATCTGGGAGATGCCCAGCTCCTCGCTGGCGGGTACCACCTCGGACTCGATGACCCGCCACAGCATCGAGTACTGCGGCTGGTTGGACACCAGCGGGATGCGCAGCTCCCGGGCGAGGGCGTGCGCCTCGCGCAGCTGCGACGCCTTCCACTCCGAGACGCCGATGTAGTGCGCCTTGCCGGCGTGCACGACGTCGGCGAACGCCTCCATCGTCTCCTCCAGCGGCGTGCTGTAGTCGTACCGGTGGGCCTGGTAGAGGTCCACGTGGTCGGTCTGGAGGCGACGCAGCGAGCCGTCGATCGACTCCATGATGTGCTTGCGGGACAGGCCCCGGTCGTTGCGGCCGGGACCGGTCGGCCAGTAGACCTTCGTGAAGATCTCCAGCCCCTCCCGGCGCTCCCCGGCCAGCGCCTTGCCGAGCACCGTCTCGGCCCGCGTACCGGCATAGACGTCGGCGGTGTCGAAGGTGGTGATGCCGGTGTCCAGGGCGGCCCGGACGCACGCCAGCGCCGCCTCCTCCTCGACCTGGGAACCGTGGGTGATCCAGTTGCCGTACGAGATCTCACTGACCATGAGGCCCGAGCGGCCAAGGTGTCGGAATTCCATGCCCCGACCCTAGCCCCGTCCGGTGCCGGGCACCCGTCGGCGCAGCCGGCGTCAGAGCACGGGGTGGGTGTCGGCGAGCAGCCTGTCGATCTCCGCCACCACCGTGTCCCAGTCGGGGTGCACCGGTGGGATCAGCGGTTCGCCCCGCCGGTCCAGCGCCCCCCAGTGGTTCATCCCGTCGCCGACCAGGAACGCCACCGGGTGGATCACCAACGCCGGGTGCACCGGCCGGACCAGCACGGTGCCCGTGCGGTCGAGCACCCCCCGCCGGCCGGCCAGCTCCACCACGGCCAGCCCCTCGTCGGTGAACCCGTCGAGCCGGCGACCGTCGGACAACGTCGTGTCGATCCCGTGGTAGCGCGGCGGGACGACCAGCCGACCGTGCCGGTCCACCGCCCCCCAGCCGCCCCGGCGTACCGCCGCCACCCCGGCCCGGAACGGCCTGACCTCCTCGAACCCCGCCGGCACCACCACCGTCCCGTCGGGCTCGATCGCCGACCAGTCCGCGTCGCCGCCCTGCGACACCCAGGCCAGGCCGTCGGAGAAGGCCAGCACCCGGGCGTACGCGGGGCCGAGCAGGGTGCCGCCGGTCTCGTCGATCAGCTCCCACCCGGCCTGGTCGGGGCGGCGTACCCAGGCCATCCGCTCGTGGAACGGCTGCGCCTCGACGTACCGGTAGTCGACGACGAGTTCACCGTCGGTGTCGGCGTACCCCCAGCGACCCCGGCCGTCGTGGGTGGGGCGCGGGGAACGGCGGCCGTGCCGCACCTCGTCCCGGCTACGCGGGTACGGCCCGAAGCCGCCCCGGGCCGCCGCGTGGGCGTACACCGCGTCCAGGCACACCGCGATCCGGTCGGTCAGCTCCGGGTCCTCGGCCCGGTGCAGGTCCAGGGCCCGTTCGAAGTGTCCACACGCCTCGATCAACCGGCCCTGGTCGTAGCAGGACCGGCCGGCGTGTTCGTGCAGCGCCGAGCGCAGCCGGTCCGGCAGTTCCGTCGAGTTGGCCTCGGTGAACAGCCGGTCGGCCTCGGTGAACTCACCCTTCCAGCGCAGCGCCTCGGCCAGCCGCGCCCGGGCCAGCGCGGTACGCCGCAGCTCACCTGTCGCCTCCGCGTAGGTCAACGCGAGCCGGCCGTCGGCCACCGCGTCGTCCAGGTCGTCGACCAGCCGGGACAGCACCGCCCGCAGGCTGAGCAGCCGGGCGCGGGCGCGGTTGTCCAGGGCCGAGGCGAGCTTCTCGGTCAGCCGGCGGCGGATGATCCGTAGCTCCGCCGGGTCGTCGACCACCTCGCGCAGGGTCTCCGGGTCCAGCCGCCACCGGTAGCCGGCGAGCGCCTGCTCCGGGTCGACCTGCCGTACCGCCGTCGCGGCGGCCCCGGACGCGGCCGGGGTGCCCGTGGTCGGTCCCGCAGCGGCGGCCCGGTCCCCGGCGGCCCGCGGCTGCGTGGTGCCGACCCGGTCCGCGCTCGCCGGACGGTCTGCGCTGGTCTGCCGGTCCGTACCTACCGGCCGGTCTGCGCTTGCCGGCCGGTCCGCGCTGGTCTGCCGGTCCGTGCCTGCCGGCCGGTCCGTGCGGGTGGGGTGGTCGTCGGGCGTGGTCCGGTCCGGGGTGGTGGTCCGGTCGGTGCCTGCCGGCCGGTCCGTGGTGCCGGCTCGGTCCCCGGTCGCCGGCGGGTCGGTGGCGTCGACCGGTTCCGTCGCGCTGGCGGCTGGTTCGGCGGCCTCCGTGGCCAGCCCCGTCATGCTGCTCGCCATCACCGCGCCGACGCCGACGACATCCGGGGCAACGACGTCATTTCCAGCAACCAGCCCGACGGTGGGGGCGGGGGCCGGCGGATCGCCGCCGGCCGTCCCGGTGCCGCCTGGTCCGGCGCCGACGGTCACGGTGCTGTCCGGTCCCGTGCCGATCGGTTCGGTGCCGTCCGGTTCGGTGCGGGTCGGGTCGTCGTCCTCCGTGCTGCGGCCGACCGGACCGGTGGCGGTCGGCGCGGTGTCGCCCGGGTCGGTGCGGGCCGCTCCGTCGTCCTCGGTGGTGGTGCCGGCCGGATCGGGGTCCGCCGGCCCGGTGCCGACCGGACCGGTGCGTGCCGGGTCGGTGCGTCCCACGGCGGTGCCGACCGGGCCGGTCTCGACCGTGGCGGTGTCGGCCGGCGGAGGCATGGCGGTGTCGGCCGGTGGGACCGTGATGGTGCCGGCCGGTGCGGTGCCGGGCAGGACGGTGTCGACCGGATCGGTGACGGGTGCGGGGGACACCGGGACGGTGCGGTCGGGCACGGCGGCCGGGACGGCACGGTCGCCGGCCGGGTCGGGCCCGGCGGGGGTGACCGGAGCGGAGTCCCGGCCGGCGTCGACGTCCACCGCACCGGACCGGTCCTCCGCGGTGTCCTCGCCCGGCACGTCCAGGAACGCGGCCGGGTCCGTCGTCGCGGGAAGACCACTCCCGGCGGTTCGGACGGTTCCGCCGAACGGATCGGGGGCGTCGGGGACCGTCGGGACGGGACGTCCGGCACCCGGTACCCCGGCAGTGGCTCCGACGTCGGCCGGGCCGTCCACGGTGTGCGTGTCGGCTCCGCCGGTGGGCCGCCCTTCGGCGGCGGCAGGGCCGCCGGCCGGGGTGGGCGACCGGTCCGGGTCGCCGGTGCCGGTCGGTGGGACCCGGCCCGGGTCGGTGGGGTGCGACGGGGGTGCCGGC
>NZ_JACGMO010000213.1:0-5706 GCF_015354745.1 Micromonospora sp. S-DT3-3-22 | reverse complement strand
CGTCGCCCACGCCGTCGCCGCCCCCCGGGTCGGCCTGCTCTCGGTCGGCACCGAGGCCGGCAAGGGGGACCGCCCGCGCCGCACCGCCGACCCCCTGCTCGCCGCCACCGCGCTGCCCGGCGACGCCCGCTACGTCGGCCTGGTCGAGGGGTACGACGTCACCGCCGGCGTCCGCGCCGACGTGGTGGTCACCGACGGCTTCACCGGCAACATCCTGCTCAAGGCCATCGAGGGGGCGTACGCGATGGCCGGGGGTCCACCGGCCAGCGGCGGGGCGCCCCGGGCGGCGGCCCTGCTCGGGGTCGCCGGGACGGTGGTGGTCTGCCACGGCGCGGCCACCCCGGACGACGTCGCCTCCGGTATCGCCCTGGCCGCCCACCTCTGGCGTCGCCGGGCCACCGACCAGGTCCGGGAGCAGATCGCGCTCCTTCCCGCCGGCGACGGCACCGACCCGGAGCGGGAGGACGCCCCCACCCGTTCCGCCGCCGACCGCGCCGACGAGGTGGCCGTGGACAGCGGCCCCGCGTCGGCCGATCCGGCGGTCCAGAACGCACCCGTCGCCCGGCACGCGGGTCATCCGCCCGCGTACCCCGGCGGGACCGAAGCAGAGGTAGGAACATGAGCAACGACAAGCGGCGGCGTGCGCCCGTCAGCCACCTGGAGGCGGCGTTCGGGGTGACACTCGACGCCGAACTGCTGGAGCGGGCGCTGACCCACCGGTCGTACGCGTACGAGAACGGCGGGCTGCCCACCAACGAGCGGTTGGAGTTCCTCGGCGACTCGGTGCTCGGCGTGGTGATCACCACGGCGCTGTTCCGGAACCACCCCGACCTGCCCGAGGGGCAACTGGCCAAGCTGCGGGCCAGCGTGGTCAACATGCGTGCCCTGGCCGACGTGGCCCGGGGGCTCGGCCCGGACGGGCTCGGCGCCTACCTGCTGCTCGGCAAGGGCGAGGAGACCACCGGCGGGCGGGACAAGGCGAGCATCCTCGCCGACACCCTGGAGGCGCTGCTCGGCGCGATCTACCTCCAGCACGGGCTGGACACCGCGGCGGTCGTCATCCACCGGCTGTTCGACCCGCTGATGGCCGAGTCGGCGGGCCGGGGCGCCGCGCTGGACTGGAAGACCAGCCTCCAGGAGCTGACCGCCGCGCTGGGCCTGGGGGTGCCCGAGTACCGCATCGAGGGCACCGGCCCGGACCACCTGAAGACCTTCACCGCCTGGGTGGTGGTGGCCGGCAACCGCTACGGCGGGTCGGAGGGGCGCAGCAAGAAGGAGGCCGAGCAGCGGGCCGCCGAGGCGGCCTGGCGGGAACTCACCGCGCAGGCCGAGCAGGACCGGGCCGACACCCCCGACACCGACACCCCCGACACCGACACTCCCGACACCGGCACTCCCGACACCGGCACCCCGGCCGGGGCCACCCCGGACGGTGCCGCCGTGGCCAGCGGCGACGGCCCGGCGGTCGACGCGACGGCCCCGGCGGCCGACGAGACCGCCGAGGCGGGACTGGGCCGTGCCTGAGCTGCCCGAGGTCGAGACCGTACGGCAGGGGCTGGCCCAGTGGGTCACCGGCCGGCGGATCTCGACGGTGGAGGTGCGCCACCCCCGGGCCGTGCGACGGCACCTGCCCGGCCCGGCGCACTTCGCCGACGTGCTGGCCGGCCGGACGGTGACCGACGTGCGGCGGCGCGGCAAGTACCTCTGGCTGCCGCTGGACAGCGGGGACGCCCTCGTCGGCCACCTGGGCATGTCGGGGCAGCTGCTGCTCCAGCCGGCCGAGGCGGCCGACGAGCTGCACCTGCGGGTCCGGTTCCGGTTCGCCGACGACGGCCCGCAACTGCGCTTCGTCGACCAGCGGACGTTCGGCGGGCTCGCGGTCAGCGAAGGCGGTGCCGAGCTGCCCGCCGAGATCGCCCACATCGCCCGCGACCCGATGGACCCGGAATTCTCCGACGCCGGCTTCGTCGCCGCCCTGCGCCGCCGACGTACCGAGGTCAAGCGGGCCCTGCTGGACCAGACGCTGCTGTCCGGGGTGGGCAACATCTACGCCGACGAGGCGCTGTGGCGGGCCCGGCTGCACGGCGCCCGCCCGACCGACGCGGTGACCGGCCCCGCCGCGGGCCGGCTGCTCGGGCACGTGCGGGACGTCCTCGGCGAGGCGATCGTGCAGGGCGGCACCAGCTTCGACGACCTGTACGTCAACGTCAACGGGGAGAGCGGCTACTTCGACAGGTCGCTGAACGTCTACGGTCGGGAGGGTGAGCCCTGCCGACGCTGCGGTACCCCGATCCGCCGGGAGGCGTTCATGAACCGGTCGTCGTACAGCTGCCCCCGCTGTCAGCCCCGGCCCCGGGGTGCCCTCAGGGGCTGACCCCGAGCCGGTTCGGGGTTGCGCCGGTGTGCCGCGCCGCCGCCACCCCGGGCCGCCGCCGGTTTTTCCCCGATCCACCCGGATCGGTCGTCCCGGGCGACCCGACCCGACCGCCCCCGCGTCCTCGGGGGCGGGCCGGGGCCGTTCCCCGATGTGCCCCGGCGTCGCCGTCCCTAGCGTCAGCACGGTCGGCAGGGCGCCGGCGGGAAGGGGGCCCGACCGAGATGGGCGGCAGACCGGTGACGGTGCGGTTGGCACGGTGGAGCGCGGAGCATCCGTGGCGCGCGATCGCGCTCTGGGTGGTCTTCGTGGCGGTGTGCTTCGTCGGGGGCAACGCCGCCGGCCTGAACGAGGCCACCCAGGCCGACCAGGCGATCGGCGAGTCCGGTCACGCCGACGTGATCGTCACCTCGGGCGAGTTCACCGACCCGGCGGTGGAGAACATCCTGATCACCCCGCGTACCGGCACCCTGGACCGGGCCGCCGCGCAGGCGGCGGCGACCGACGCGGCCGACCGGCTGCGGCAGGTCACCGGGGTGGCGTCGGTCGGCGAGCCGGTGCCGTCGGCCGACGGTGCCGCACTGCTGGTGCCGGTCACCATGGCCGGCGACCCGGAGACCGCCGCCGACCGGGTGCAGCCGCTGCGCGACGCCACCGCCGACGCCCAGGCCGCCCACCCGCAACTACGGATCGAGCAGGTCGGCGGCCCGTCGATCAACCAGGCGCTGGACGACACCCTGGGCCGGGACTTCAAGCGGGCCGAGCTGCTCAGCCTGCCGGTCACCCTGGCCATCCTGGTCGTCGCGTTCGGCGCGCTGATCGCCGCCGGGGTGCCGGTGCTGCTGGCGCTCTCCTCGGTGGCCGCCGCGATGGGGCTGTCCACCCTCGCCTCCCACCTGGTGCCCGCCACGGACACCACGGCCAGCGTGATCCTGCTGATCGGGATGGCCGTCGGGGTGGACTACTCGCTGTTCTACGTACGCCGGGAACGGGAGGAACGGGCCAAGGGCCGGTCCGGGCTGGACGCGGTGGAGATCGCCGCCGAGACGTCCGGACACGCCGTGGTCGTCTCCGGCTTCGCGGTGATCATCTCGATGGCCGGCCTGATGCTCGCCGACGACGTGGTCTTCTCCTCCCTCGCCGTCGGTTCGATCCTGGTGGTCGCCGTCGCGGTGACCGGCTCGCTGACCGTGCTGCCGGCGCTGCTGGCCAAGCTGGGCCGCTGGGTGGACCGCCCCCGGGTGCCGCTGCTGTGGCGGCTCACCGCCCCCCGCGCCGGACGGCACGGGCAGCCGGCCCGGCCCCGGTTCTGGCCGGCGGTGCTGCGGCCCGCGCTGCGCGCGCCCCGGGCCACCCTGATCGTCTCGGTGGGGTTGCTGCTCGCCCTGGCCGCCCCGGCGCTCGGCATGAAGCTGAAGTTCCCCGGCATGGAGGACCTGCCCCGCACCACCCCGGCGATGCAGGCGTACGACCGGCTGACCGCCGCCTTCCCGAGCACCGGCACCAGCCACACGGTCGCCGTACGGGCCCCTGCCGACCAGGCCGACCAGGTGCGCGCCGCGCTGACCGGGCTGGCCCGTGACGCCGCCGCCGACCCGCTGTTCGCCCCGGTCGAGGCGGACGGCCCGAAGATCGAGGTGTCGGCCGACCGTCGGGTGTCGGTGCTGGAGGTGGCCACCCCGTACGCCAGCCGGGACGACCGGGCGGTGCGCTCCCTGCACGAACTCCGCGACGACCTGCTGCCCGCCGCGCTGCGCGGCATCCCCGGCGTCGAGTACGCCGTCGGCGGCGGGGTGGCCGCCAGCGAGGACTACGCCCGGCACATCCGGGAGAAGCTGCCCCTGGTGATGGCGTTCGTGCTGGCGCTGACCTTCCTGGTGATGACCTGGACGTTCCGCTCGGTGGTGGTCGCCCTGACCTCGATCCTGCTCAACCTGCTCTCCGCCGGGGCCGCCTACGGCCTGCTGGTGCTGGTCTTCCAGGGCGAGTGGGCGCAGGACCTGCTCGGTTTCACCTCGATGGGGGCGATCGTCTCCTGGCTGCCGTTGTTCCTGTTCGTGGTGCTCTTCGGGCTCTCCATGGACTACCACGTGTTCGTGGTCAGCCGGATCAGGGAGGGCATCCGGGGCGGCCGGTCCAACGCCGACGCGGTCGCCTACGGCATCACCTCCTCGGCCGGCGTGGTGACCAGCGCGGCGATCGTGATGGTCGGGGTGTTCGCGATCTTCGCCTCGCTCAGCACGATCGACATGAAGCAGCTCGGCATCGGGCTGGCGGCGGCGATCCTGCTGGACGCCACGATCATCCGGGCGGTGGTGCTGCCGTCGGTGATGACCCTGCTCGGCGAGGCCAACTGGTGGGCCCCCCGCTTCCTGCGCCGCCGCGACCGGCCCGCCGCCACCCCGCCGGCCGAACCGACGCCGGAGCTGGTCGGGGCGCACTGACCGGCCGTCAGACCCGCCGCCGGTGACCGCCCCCCGGGCGGTGCAGCGCCGTGGCCGGCGGCACGGGTGACCCGGACCGCAGCGCGGTCCGGGTCACTCCGGCGTGCCGGGTAACGGCCCGGGCACGGTGGGGCAGGGCACCCGCCAGGCGTCCAGCTCCCGGTGCTTGCGGATCGAGGCGAAGCCGTAGCCGGTGCTGGTCACGCAGAACTGCTGCGGGTCACCGGCGTACTCGACGTGGAACACCGGTTTCCGCGCGTCGGCGAAGGGCAGCAGCCGGGCGCAGCGGCGCAACCGGACGCACTCCTCGTCGACCGCGAAGTCGAAGTCCGGTGCGAGGGCGGCCACCTGACCGACGTCGCCGACCAGGCCGGGGGAGAGGTCCAGGGAGCGGGCCAGCCCGGCCACCCGCCGGTTGAACAGCAACTGGTCGTCGAAGCCGAGCGGGAAACCCGACCGGTGGGCGTACCCGTCGGCGTCGACGAGGGCCACCGCGCCGAACCCCTTGCCCCGACAGAGCCGGAACCGGTCGGCCAGGACGGGCCGCAGCAGGTCCCACCGCCGTACGTCCACCCACCGGCTTCCGGGCCGCCCGGCGGCACCGCCGCGCACCGCCGCCGGGTAGCGGGCGGCGTCCGGGTCCGTCCCCGCGTACGTCCCGACGGGCACGTGACAGATCAGCCGCCGGTCGCGCCGACGCAACGCCCCGGTCTCGGCGGTGCTCACCCGGACCGGGTCGAGCAGGACGACGTCGGCGTCGACGGTGGTGTCGACCGGGCCGGTGAGCTGCCACTGCCACCGCCACTGCCGGGCCGCGCCGGGCGGCCACGGGGTCGGTGCGCCGGGCGGCCCGAGGCCGGGCCGGCAGGCGTACACCGGGGTCAGCAG
>NZ_JACGMO010000212.1:0-5793 GCF_015354745.1 Micromonospora sp. S-DT3-3-22 | reverse complement strand
CCGCCGGCGCGTGACCGGCGCGTCCAGCCCCCGCCAGGCCACCCCAGCCGCCGCCCAGTCGCCGGGGGAGGCGGCCCAGAGCTGGGCGTACCCGATCATCGGGGTCGACCGGCCAGCCGCCCGGCGGCCCGGTCGTCGGCCGCCGCGTACGCCTCGGCGGCGGCCCGCAGCGCGGTACCGGTCTCGGCGACCCGTACGCCGAGCACCCCGTGCCAGGCGTGCACCGCCGACTCCAGCCCGGCCAGTGCGGCCCCGGCCCGCCAACCCGGCGCGGACAGCACCAGCCCGGGGTGACCCGCCAGCCCCCGGGCCAGCGCGTACGCCTCGTCGGCCAGCCCGCCGGCCGCCGCCCGTAGCACCGGCAGGTCGACCCGCACCGGCTCGTCCGTCATGTCCGCCTCCCGCCCCTCGCCCGGCCCGCCGCCGTGACCGTGCCGCCGACGCTAGGTGGCCGGGCGGTGCTCCGGCGGGCCCTGTGGACGACGGGCGGCGGTCGTACCCCCGGGTTGTCCACAGGTCTTGCCGGCCGCGACGCCGGTGGCTAATCTGCCGCCCCCACCGCCGGTAGGGTGATCTCGACCACGGCGGACGCGCCCGACCGGGACGGCCGGTCGGCGGCGAAGACGGGGGTGGCATGAGATTGGTGTGGCGGGTGTCGGACGTACGCGCGGCGGAGGCCGGCCTGATGGCCACCGTGCCCCCCGGGACGCTCATGCAGCGGGCGGCGGCCGGGCTGGCCCGGCGGTGCGCCCTGCTGCTCGCCGAGCGGGGCGGGGTGTACGGCGCACGGGTGCTGCTGCTGGTCGGCACCGGCGACAACGGCGGCGACGCGTTGTACGCGGGCGAGCGGCTGGCCCGCCGGGGCGCACAGGTCGCCGTGCTGCCGACCGCCCCCGGGCGGGCGCACGCCGACGGGCTGGCGGCGCTGCGGGCCGCCGGGGGACGGCTGGTCGACGCCCCGCCCGCCACGGTCGACCTGGTGCTCGACGGGATCGTCGGGATCGGGGGCACCGGCGGGTTGCGGGACGCCGCCGACGAACTGGTCGCCGGCCTGCCCGCCCTGCGGGGCCGCGACGGGGGCCGGGCCACCGTCGTCGCGGTGGACGTGCCCAGCGGGGTGGCGGTGGACACCGGGGACGTGCCGACGGACGGGTCGGGCCGGCCCCGCGCCGTGCGGGCCGACGTGACGGTGGCGTTCGGCGCGCTCAAGCCGGCCCTGGTGGTCGGCCCGGCGGCCCCGCTGGCCGGGCAGGTCGAACTGGTCGACATCGGGCTCGGACCGTGGCTGCGCGGCACCCCCGTGCTGCGGGTCACCGAATGGTCGGACGTGTGCGACTGGTGGCCCCGTACCGGCGCGTCCTCGGAGAAGTACCGCCGGGGCGTGGTCGGGGTGGCCACCGGGTCGCGGACCTACCCGGGGGCGGCGGTGCTCTCGGTGGGTGGCGCGCTGGCCGGCCCCACCGGGCTGGTCCGGTACGCCGGTGGCGCCCGCGACGAGGTGGTCCGGCAGCATCCGTCGGTGATCGCCACCGACCGGGTCGCCGGGGCGGGCCGGGTGCAGGCCTGGGTCTGCGGCTCCGGCCTGGGCACCGACGAGCAGGCCGGCGCGGAACTGCGGGCGGTGCTGGCCGCGCCGGTGCCGGTGGTGCTCGACGCGGACGCGTTGACCCTGCTGGTGGACGGCTCGCTCGCCGGTCGGCTGCGGGACCGGGACGCCCCGATCGTGGTCACCCCGCACGACCGGGAGTTCACCCGGCTGTGCGGCGAGGAACCGGGGGCCGACCGGGTCGCCGCCGCGCTGCGGCTGGCCGCCTGGATGAACGCGACGGTGCTGCTCAAGGGGGACCGCACGGTGGTCGGCACGCCGGACGGCCGGGCGTACGTCAATCCGACCGGCAGTCCCGCGCTGGCCACCGGGGGCACCGGGGACGTGCTGGCCGGGCTGCTCGGTTCGCTGCTCGCCGCCGGACTGGCCCCGGAACGGGCGGCGGCCGGCGCGGCGTACCTGCACGGGCTGGCCGGGCGGGAGGCGGCCCGGGGCGGCCCGGTGACCGCGCCGGACGTGGTGACCGCGCTGCGTACGGTGGCGGCCCCGCTGCTCTGACCGGTGGCCCGGGTCGGCGTCCACCGACCCGGTGATCACCGACGCCAGTAGGCTGGGCGTATGTGGCAGGCCGAGGTACGTGTCGATCTGGACGCGATCCGTCAGAACGTGGCCCGGCTCCGGTCGGGCACCAGCGCCGAGTTGATGGCGGTGGTGAAGGCCGACGGGTACGGCCACGGCATGGTCCCGTCGGCGCGGGCCGCGCTCGACGCGGGGGCGGACTGGCTGGGGGTGTGCACCCTCGACGAGGCGTTGACGCTGCGCCGGGCCGGGATCACCGTGCCGGTGCTGGCGTGGCTGCTCGACCCGGGGCTGCCCCTGCACGAGGGGGTGGCGGCCGGGGTGGACCTGGCCGCCGCGAGCCTGTCCCAGCTCGACGAGATGGTCGCGGCGGGGCGGGCCGCCGACCGGCCGGCCCGGCTGCACCTCAAGATCGACACCGGGTTGTCCCGGGGCGGCGCGACCGTCGCCGACTGGCCGACCCTGCTGGAGGCCGCCGCGAAGGCCCAGGCCGACGGCCTGGTCGAGGTGGTCGGCGTGTGGAGCCACTTCGTGTACGCGGACTCGCCCGGCCACCCCACCACCGACCGGCAGTTGGCCGTCTTCCACGAGGGGCTGGCCATGGTCGAACGGGCCGGGCTGCGCCCGCGTTACCGGCACCTGGCCAACTCGGCGGCCACCCTGACCCGCCCCGACACCCATTTCGACCTGGTCCGGCCCGGGATCGCCGTCTACGGGCTGTCGCCGATCGCCGGGCAGCAGTTCGGGCTGCGCCGGGCGATGACCGCGCGGGCCCGGGTGATGCTCGCCAAGCGGGTCCCCGCCGGCACCGGAGTGTCGTACGGGCACACCTACACCACCGCCGGGGCGGCGAACCTGGCCGTGGTGCCGCTGGGCTACGCCGACGGGGTGCCCCGGCACGCCTCCAACGTGGGGCCGGTGCAGCTGGGCGGGAAGCGGCGGACCATCTCCGGCCGGGTCTGCATGGACCAGTTCGTGCTCGACTGCGGCGAGGACGAGGTGGCCGCCGGTGACGTGGCGACCCTGTTCGGCAGCGGCGACGACGGGATGCCCACCGCCGACGACTGGGCCGAGGCGGTCGGCACGATCAACTACGAGATCGTCACCCGGTTCGGCGGGGTCCGGGTGCCCCGGGTCTACGACGGGGCGCGCCCGTGAGCGCGGTCAGCCGGTTCCGGGTGCCCCGGCCGAGGACCGCCGCCGGGCGGGTCGCCGGTGTGGTCGGGGCCGCGGTGGGGGTGGCCGCCGCCGGGCTGGCCGCCGGGGTGGCCACCGAACGGGCCCTGGTCCGCCGGCTCAAGGCCGACCCCGCCGACCCGTACGCCGGGGAGGACTTCGGCGAGCAGCGTTACGACGAGGCGTACCGGCTGGAGTTGCCGGACGGCACCGACATCCACGTCGAGGTGGTCGAGCCGACCCGGCCGGTGCCGGGGCGTCCGACGGTGGTGCTGGTGCACGGCTTCTGCCTGGACATGGGGACGTTCCACTTCCAGCGCAAGCTGCTCGCCGAACGCGGCGACTACCGGATCGTCGCCTACGACCAGCCGGGGCACGGCCGGTCGGGACGGCTGGAGACCGGCGAGTACGACCTCGCCGCGCTCGGGCACACCCTGCGCCGGGTGATCGACGCGACCGCCCCGGAGGGGCCGTTGGTGCTGGTCGGGCACTCGATGGGCGGGATGACCATCATGGCGTTCGCCGAGGCGTACCCGGAGTTGTTCGGTGACCGGGTGGTCGGCACGGTGCTGATGGCCACGTCGGGCGGGTTGCTGGCCGAGACGAAGCTGGTCGCGCCGGCCCTGCTCGGCCGGGTCGGCTCGCCGGTGCTGTTCATGATGAGCAACGCCACCCGGTACGGCGGGCTCGTGATCGACCGGGCCCGCAGGTCCACGTCCAACGTGGCCTGGCTGCTGACCCGCCGGTACGGCTTCGGCACCCCGAAACCGAGCCCGGCCCTGGTGTCGTACGTGGAACGGATGAACTCCCGGACGTCGGCCGACACGGTGACCCGCTACCTGCGGACCCTGGCCACCCACTCGCGGTTCCCGGCGCTGGCCGCGTTGAGCGGCACACCGGTGCTGGTGGTGGTGGGCGACAAGGACATGATCACGCCGGTGGTCCACTCGGACGAGATCGTCCGTCGGCTGCCGCACGCCGAATACCTCAAGATCCAGGACAGTGGGCACGTGGTGATGCTGGAACACGCCGACGAGGTCAACGCCGCGTTGGAACGCTTCCTGGAGGCGTTGTGACCGTGCGCGTCACGTTGCCCACGGTCGAGGACACGCACGCCTTCGGCCGCCGGCTCGCCGGGGTGCTGCGCGCCGGTGACCTGCTGCTGCTCACCGGCCCGCTGGGGGCCGGCAAGACCGCCCTCACCCGGGGCCTCGGCGCCGGCCTGGGGGTACGCGGCGACATCACCTCGCCGACCTTCGTGATCGCCCGGGTGCACCGGCCCGACCCGGCGCGCGGCGGCACGGTGGCCCTGGTGCACGCCGACGCCTACCGGCTGGGTGACGCCGCCGACCCGCGCGCCGAGATCGACGACCTGGACCTGGACGCCTCGGTGGACGACTCGGTGACCGTGGTCGAGTGGGGCGAGGGGCTGGTCGAGCAGCTCGTCGACGCCCACCTGCGGGTACGCATCGACCGGCGCGACGACGACACCCGGCTGGTCGAGTTGGAGCCGGTGGGCGGGGACTGGGCGCGACGCCTGACCGCCCTGCGCTGAGGCTTGTCGTACCCGCTGCCTAGAGTGCCGGGGACTTCGTTTGTGAAAGGTTGCCGATGCCCGACGACACCCCCACCCTCGACCTGCTGGCGCTGCTGCCGGAGGCGTGGCGTGCCGTGCTCACCCCGCACCTGGACCCGGTCCGGACGGCGGCGCTGGCCGATTTCGTCGCCCGCGAGTACGCCACCCAGACCGTCTTCCCGCCGCAGGAGGACCTCTTCTCCGCCTACCGGCTGTGCGGCCCGGAGCAGTGCCGGGTGCTGATCCTCGGCCAGGACCCGTACCACAAGGCGGGGCAGGCGCACGGGCTGAGCTTCAGCGTGCGCGAGGGGGTGTCGGTGCCGCCCTCGCTGCGCAACGTCTTCAAGGAGTTGAGCGAGGACCTCGGGGTGCCCAAGCCGCGCAGCGGCAACCTGGACGGCTGGGCGGCGCAGGGCGTGCTGCTGCTCAACGCGGTGCTCACCGTCCGGCAGGCCAGCCCCGGTTCGCACGGCAACAAGGGGTGGGAGGAGTTCACCGACGCGACCATCCGCGCCCTGGACGCCCGGGACGAGCCGGTGGTCTTCCTGCTCTGGGGCGGCTACGCCCGCAAGAAGGCGGCCCTGGTCACCAACCCCCGGCACGTGGTGCTGGAGGCCGGCCACCCGAGCCCGATGAACCCGCGTGGGTTCCTCGGCAGCCGCCCGTTCAGCGCCACCAACAAGGCCCTCGCCGACGCCGGCCTGCCCCCGATCGACTGGGAGCGCTCGGCCGGCTGACCCGGCGGGCACCCTCTGCACCGTGCGGGCGTCGCCACCACCGCGCGCCGCCGGCTGACGTCGGCGGCGCGCGGTGGTGGCGTTCGGCGGCAGTCCGTGGTGGTGCGCCGCATCGCGGCGTGGTGGGGCGGGCGCTCACCGCCCGGTCCGAGCGGCCGGGTCGACGTCCGGGGCACGGC
>NZ_JACGMO010000211.1:0-5979 GCF_015354745.1 Micromonospora sp. S-DT3-3-22 | reverse complement strand
GCAGGCGGGCGCGGCGGTCGGCCGGGTGCGGGCCGGCGCGGTCCGGCCGGCGGGAGGCGCAGGCGCTGTTGCGCGCGGTGGCGCACACCCCGCTGCGACCCGGCCGTGGCGACCTGGGCGCGCTTGTGGACCTGCTCAACCGGCCGCCGCGCCGACGGGGCCTGGCCGTGGTGATCTCGGACTTCCTCGCGCCGCCCGAGCAGTGGGGCCGGCCGCTGCGTAAGCTGCGGGTCCGGCACGACGTGCTGGCCATCGAGGTGGTCGACCCGCGCGAGCTGGAACTGCCCGACGTGGGGGTGCTGCCGGTGGTGGACCCGGAGACCGGGGAGCTGCACGAGGTGCAGACCGCCGACCCACGGCTGCGCCGCCGCTACGCCGAGGCGGCCGCCGCCCAGCGCGGCGCGATCGCCGCCGAGCTGCGCGCCGCCGGCGCCGGGCACCTGATGTTGCGTACCGACCGAGACTGGCTGCTGGACATGGTGCGATTCGTGGCCGCCCAGCGGCACGCCCGCACCCGGGGGACGACGCGATGATCCGTTTCATGCAACCGTGGTGGCTGCTGGCTCTGGTGCCGGTGCTGGCCCTGGCCGCCGCCTACGTCTGGCGGCAGCGCCACCGCCGGGCGTACGCGATGCGGTTCACCAACGTGGACCTGCTGCGTACCCTCGCGCCGAAGGGGTTGGGCTGGCGGCGGCACGCGGCGGCGACCACGCTGCTGCTGGCGATGGTGGCGCTGGCCACCGGGATGGCCCGGCCGGCGATCGACACCCAGGAGCCGCTGGAGCGGGCCACCGTGATGCTCGCCATCGACGTGTCGCTGTCGATGCAGGCCGACGACGTGTCGCCGAACCGGTTGGAGGCGGCCCAGGAGGCGGCGAAGCAGTTCGTCGGTGAGCTGCCGGCCAGCTACAACCTGGGGCTGGTCTCGTTCGCCAAGGCGGCGAACGTGCTGGTGGCGCCCACCAAGGACCGGGCCGCGGTGACGGCGGCGATCGACGGGCTGACCCTGGCCGAGGCGACCGCCACCGGCGAGGCGGTCTTCACCTGCCTGGAGGCGATCCGGTCGGTCCCGGCCGACGGCGCGGCCGGGATCCCGCCGGCCCGGATCGTGCTGCTCTCCGACGGGTTCCGCACCTCGGGCCGGTCGGTGGAGGAGGCTGCGGCGGCGTCGCAGGCGGCGAACGTGCCGGTCTCGACCATCGCGTTCGGCACCGACTCGGGGCAGGTCGACATCGGTGGTCAGTTGCAGCGGGTGCCGGTGGACCGGCTGGCGCTGGCCCAGCTCGCCGAGACCACCGAGGGCTACTTCTACGAGGCGGCCTCGGTGGCCGAGCTGAAGCAGGTCTACCAGGACATGGGCTCGTCGATCGGGTTCCGCACCGAGCCCCGCGAGATCACCCAGTGGTACGCGGGGGTGGCGCTGCTGCTGGCGCTCTGCGCGGGCGGGCTGAGCCTGCTCTGGACGTCCCGGATGCTGTGAGGCCGGCGCGGACGTCCCGGGGTGCGGTGCCAGGCATCCCGGACGTCCCGGGTGCGGTGATCCGGGTCCGGGGTGTCCCGGCGGTGGACGCCGGTGCGCGGTGCGCGGGTCGGCGTGGTGGCCGGTGGCGGGTCAGTGACCGCCGCCGGCCAGGACGAACACGACGGCCACCCAGACGGCGGCGAGGGTGAAGCCCAGCGGGGCGACGTAGCGGCTCATGAACGGCTCCGGGTGGCGACTGGACGGTCCGCGGGGCGGGCGGGACCGCAGGGGTTGGTCAGGGCGCGCACACGAAGTCGTGACCGGGCTGCTCCACCGGGGCGTCCCGGCGCGGGACGGCACCACCGACCGGTCCGCCGGCCGGGGCCGGAAGCGGGCGGTGACGGGGGGAGCGGGAGCTGGGTCAGCTCTACCGACTGAGTCGTGGCTCAGCGGGGCTGACGGACGGCCCGGCCACGACTGGGAGGATCGCTATCTCGCACAGCGATCACCTCCTGCGGTCGGCGGGGCCAGAAACGCGAGTCGCATTCGGCTCGCGGACGCCGATCATCGTACAACGGGGACACCCGCACCACGTATTCGGCCGTCCCCGCGTCGGACGGTGGCGACCCGCTCCCGGAGGGTGGTCGCGCCGACCCCTCGGTGAGCCGTCCCGGCCGCCGCGCCGGGGGACGGTGGCGCACCGTTAGCGGTTACCTGTCGGTAACGCCTAGGCTCCGACCGGAATGATCAGCGGAACCGAAGGGGGACCCGTGGCCCGTACCGTGCTGGTGACCGGCGGCAACCGGGGGATCGGACTGGCCATCGCGCAGGCGTTCGCCAAGCAGGGCGACCGGGTCGCGGTCACGCACCGCAGCGGCGACGCGCCGGAGGGACTCTTCGGCGTCAAGTGCGACGTCACCGACTCCGCTTCCGTCGACGCCGCCTTCACCACCGTCGAGGCCGAGCTGGGCCCGGTCGAGGTGCTGGTCGCCAACGCCGGCATCACCGACGACACGCTGCTGATGCGGATGTCCGAGGAGCAGTTCACCGGGGTGCTCGACACCAACCTCACCGGTGCCTTCCGTTGCGCCAAGCGGGCCTCGTCCAAGATGCTCCGCGCCAAGTGGGGGCGGATGATCTTCATCTCGTCGGTTATCGGGCTCTACGGCGGCGCCGGCCAGGTCAACTACGCGGCCAGCAAGGCCGGCCTGGTCGGGGTGGCCCGGTCGATCACCCGGGAGCTGGGCAGCCGCAACATCACCGCGAACGTCGTCGCCCCGGGCTTCATCGACACCGAGATGACCGCCGCGCTGCCCGAGGAGCGCCGCACCGAGTACCGCAAGGTCATCCCGGCCGGGCGGTTCGCCGCGCCGGACGAGGTCGCCGGGGTGGTCACCTGGCTCGCCTCGGACGCCGCCGGCTACATCTCCGGCGCCGTCATCCCGGTCGACGGCGGCCTCGGCATGGGTCACTGAGAACGTACGGAGGAAGCCAACACATGTCAGGACTGCTCGCCGGTAAGCGGCTGCTCGTCACCGGCGTCATCACCGACGCCTCGATCGCCTTCTCGGTGGCGAAGCTCGCCCAGGACAACGGCGCCCAGGTCGTGCTCACCGGCTACGGCCGGCTCTCGCTGGTCGAGCGGATCGCCCGGCGGCTGCCCCAGCCGGCGCCGATCATCGAGCTGGACGTGACCAGCCCGGAGCAGCTCGCCGGCCTCGCCGACCAGGTACGCGAGCACGTCGACGGCCTCGACGGGGTGGTCCACTCGATCGGCTTCGCCCCGCAGAGCTGCCTCGGCGGCGGCTTCCTCGACGCCCCCTGGGAGGACGTGGCGACCGCGTTGCAGGTCTCCACGTACTCCTACAAGTCGCTGGCCATGGCGGCGCTGCCGCTGATGTCGCCGGGCGGCTCGGTGGTCGGGCTCACCTTCGACGCCACCAAGGCGTGGCCGGTCTACGACTGGATGGGGGTGGCCAAGGCCGGGCTGGAGTCCGCCTCCCGCTACCTCGCCCTGCACCTGGGCAAGCAGGGCATCCGCAGCAACCTGGTCGCCGCCGGGCCGCTGCGCACGATGGCCGCGAAGTCCATCCCCGGCTTCGAGCAGTTCGAGCAGGCGTGGGCCGAGCGGGCCCCGCTCGGCTGGAGCCTCACCGACCAGGAGCCGGCCGCCCGGGCCTGCCTGGCCCTGATGTCGGACTGGTTCCCGGCCACCACCGGCGAGATCGTCCACGTCGACGGCGGCTACCACGCGCTGGGCGCCTGAGCCGCGCGGAAGGGGCCCCGCCCGGGGCCCCTTCCGTAACCTGCGGGACCAGGGGCCGTCGTCGGGCCGTCGCCGACCCCGGGGGAGAATGACCCCATGTCGTACGACGCATTGGTGCTGGTCTCCTTCGGTGGCCCGGAGCGGCCCGAGGACGTGCTGCCCTTCCTGGAGAACGTGACCCGGGGGCGGGGGGTGCCGCCCGAGCGGCTGGCCGAGGTCGCCGAGCACTACCTGCACTTCGGCGGGGTCTCCCCGATCAACCAGCAGTGCCGTGAGCTGCTCGCCGCGATCCGGGCGGATCTCGCCGCCCACGGGGTCGACCTGCCCGTCTACTGGGGCAACCGGAACTGGCACCCGATGCTCGCCGACACCGTGGCGCAGCTGCGCGACGACGGGATCACCCGCGCGCTGGCGTTCGTCACCAGCGCGTACGGCGGCTACTCGTCCTGCCGGCAGTACCAGGAGGACATCGCCGCCGCGCGGGCCGCCGTCGGCCCGGACGCCCCGGTGATCGACAAGCTGCGCCAGTTCTGGGACCACCCGGGCTTCGTCGAGCCGCACGCCGACGCGGTGCGCTCGGCGCTGGCCCAGCTCGACCCGGCCCGGCGGGACACCACCCGGCTGGTCTTCACCGCGCACTCCATCCCCACCTCGGCGGCGGCCACCGCCGGCCCGCACGGCGGCCGGTACACCGCGCAGCTGGCGGAGACCGCCCGCCTGGTGCACGCCGCCGCCGCGCCCGACCTGCCGTACGACCTGGTCTGGCAGAGCCGTTCCGGTCCGCCCCGGGTGCCGTGGCTGGAGCCGGACGTCAACGACCACCTGACCGCCCTCGCCGGGCAGGGGGTGACCGGGGTGGTGGTCAGCCCGATCGGGTTCGTCTCGGACCACCTGGAGGTGGTCTGGGACCTCGACACCGAGGCGTCCGAGACGGCCAAGCAGCTCGGCCTGGACTTCGTCCGGGCAGGCACCCCCGGCACCGACCCGAGGTTCGTGGCGATGGTGCGCGAACTGGTGGCCGAACGCACCACGCCCGACGGGCCGGGGTCGCGCCGCCGCCTCGGTGAGCTGCCGATGTGGGACACCTGCCCCACCCCGTGCTGCGTGCCGGCCGCCCGCCGCCCCTGATGCCGACGACCCGCCCTCCCCGACACCCCCTTGGGACGACAGATGCTTGACCGCAAGCCGGTGCAGAGCTGGCTCACCGACATGGACGGCGTGCTGGTGCACGAGGGCCAGCCGGTGCCCGGCGCGCCGGAGTTCGTCAACCGGCTCCGGGCCTCCGGCAAGCCCTTCCTGGTGCTCACCAACAACTCCATCTACACCCCGCGTGACCTCCAGGCCCGGCTGACCCGGATGGGTTTCGAGGTGCCCGAGGAGGCGATCTGGACGGCGGCGCTGGCCACCGCCCAGTTCCTCGCCGACCAGCGGCCGGGCGGCACCGCGTACGTGATCGGGGAGGCGGGGCTGACCACCGCGCTGCACGCCGTCGGTTACGTGCTGACCGACTTCGCCCCGGACTACGTGGTGCTGGGCGAGACCCGCACCTACAGCTTCGAGGCGATCACCAAGGCGGTCCGGCTGATCAACGACGGGGCGCGGTTCATCTGCACCAACCCGGACGTCACCGGCCCGTCGGTGGAGGGTGCGCTGCCCGCCGCCGGGTCGGTCGCCGCGATGATCTCGAAGGCGACCGGGGTGGAGCCGTACTTCGTCGGCAAACCGAACCCGATGATGATGCGCTCGGCGCTGAACACCATCAACGCCCACTCGGAGAGCACCGCGATGATCGGTGACCGGATGGACACCGACATCCTGTGCGGCCTGGAGGCGGGGCTGGAGACGATCCTGGTGCTCACCGGGATCAGCACCCGGGCCGAGACGGAACGCTACCCGTACCGGCCGTCACGCATCGTCGAGTCGGTGCTCGACCTGATCGACGAGATCTGACCCGTACCGGTCCGGCGGCCCGACCGGGTGCGGTCAGGGGCGCAGCGGGGCGTTGCAGGCGGCGACCAGCGCCTGCCGGCAGGCGGTGGTGAGCGGGCGCAGCGCCGCGTCGCGCTGCTGCGCCTCATGGTTGTTGATCGCCCCGCCGGGCGCGCTCTCGCCGGCCAGCGCGAGCACCCGGTCGAGCACGGCGGCGCGGGCGAACAGCCGCCGGGAACGCGGGTCGAACCCGGGCGGCAGGTCGGTCGCGCCGTCGGGGCGACGCAGCGCGGCCAGCGCCCCGGCCAGCTCGGGCCGCCAC
>NZ_JACGMO010000210.1:0-5998 GCF_015354745.1 Micromonospora sp. S-DT3-3-22 | reverse complement strand
CTGCGGGTGGCCGGCGGCGTCGACCACCGGACCCGACGAGAAGACCGGCCCCGGCCCGTCGTCGCCGTGCCGGCAGGTGACCCGGGCGGCGGTCAGCACCCCGGTCAGCGCGGGCACCGCCTCGGGCCAGACCGCCGCGGCGGGCCGACCCAGCGCCCGCCTGCCGGCCGGGCCCAGCAGGTCCAGGTAGCCGTCGTTGGCGAGCAGCACCAGGCCCGGACCCCACCAGAGCGCGGCCGGCGTCGGGCTGTGCAGGCAGACGACCAGGGCGGTACGCAGGCTGGGCGGCCATTGCGCCAGCGGCCCGAGCGGGGTGCCGGCCCAGTCGTGGTCGACGATCCACCGGCCGGCCCGGCCGGCGCGGGAGAGCAGATCGCGCCAGCGGGAGTCGTCCGGCGGCCGGGGGGCGTCGGCGGAGCGAGTCATGTCGGGACCTCCGCTCTGCGGATCGAGCGCCTTCCCCATCAGTCGGACCGTACCAGCGTCGGCTGACGGGCACGTCTGCCGATCTGTCGGCGTGGGCCGGCCGAAAGGCCGTCGGTGCCGCCCGCCGCACCCGGTGTCCGCCCGGGCACGGCCCCGTCCGGCCCGAAGTTGTCCCGACCGGCGGTCAGCGGCGTCCCCACCGTGGGACGCTGGCCGGGTCCGGGGGACACCGGCGCGGTGTGGCGCCGACGCGGGGGAGGGGACGCGATGACGGGTACGCCGCAGCTGGACTTCGCACTCGACACGTACGAGTGCATCGTGCTCTATCCCGGCCCGGCCGGTCGGGTGCTGCCGAAGGAGACCGTGCAGCGCCTCCAGGCCGAGCACACCGCGCACATGCGGGCGCTGCAACGGCGGGGTCTGGTGCTGGTGGCCGGCTCGATCGACGGCCCGGCCCGGGAGCCCGCCCCACCGATCGGCATCGGGCTGGCCCGCACCGGATCGGTCGAGGACGTACGCAGCGTGATGGAGGCGGACCCGGCGGTGCAGGCCGGCCTCTACATGGTCGACGTGCTGACCTTCCTCTGCCCGGCGGGATCGCTGGAGTTCCCGCTGGTCAAGACCGACAGCTGACCGCCGGGGCGGCGGGCGTGGCGCGACGGTGACCGACGGTGGCGGTGGCGGCGCACGAGAGCACGGGAGCGCGCAGACGGCGATTGTCGTCGGGCGGTACGATTCCCGGCGCGCGGTCGCCGATGCCCGCCACTTCCCGACGTGCCCCCGGCGTGGCCCGCGTCCCGCCGGCCACGCGCCCACCCCGCGCGTCGTCGGACCCTGTTCCTCAGTCCGCAAGGGGTCGGCCCGCAGGTCGACCCGGAGGAGAGACTAGCCTGATGGGCGTGAACCGCCGCGCGAAGATCGTCTGCACTCTTGGCCCCGCCACCTCGTCCCCGGAGCGGATCCGGGGGCTCGTCGAGGCGGGCATGAACGTGGCCAGGCTGAACTTCAGCCACGGCAGTCACGCCGACCACGAGTCGGTGTACCGCCTGGTCCGCGAGGCCTCCGAGGCGGTCGGCATCCCGGTCGCCATCCTGGCCGACCTGCAGGGCCCCAAGATCCGGCTCGGCCGGTTCGCCGACGGGCCGCACGAGTGGCGTACCGGCGACTCGGTGGTGATCACCGGGGACGACATCCTCGGCACCAAGGACCGGGTCTCCTGCACCTACCGCAAGCTGCCCCAGGAGGTGAAGCCGGGCGACCGGCTGCTGATCGACGACGGCCGGGTCGCCGTCGAGGTCAGCGACGTCACCGGCAACGACATCCGGTGCCTGGTCACCGAGGGTGGTCCGGTCTCCAACAACAAGGGCGTCTCGCTGCCGAACGTGGCGGTCAGCGTCCCCGCCCTGTCGGACAAGGACGCCGAGGACCTGCGCTTCGCCCTCGGCCTGGGCGTCGACATGATCGCGCTGTCCTTCGTCCGCTCGGCCGAGGACATCAAGCTCGTCCACTCGATCATGGACGAGGAGGGCGTCCGCCGCCCGGTGCTGGCCAAGGTCGAGAAGCCCGAGGCGGTCGACCACCTGGAGGCGATCGTGCTCGCCTTCGACGGCGTCATGGTGGCCCGGGGTGACCTCGGTGTGGAGCTGCCGCTCGACCAGGTGCCGCTGGTGCAGAAGCGGGCCGTGCAGCTGTGCCGGGAGAACGCCAAGCCGGTCATCGTGGCCACCCAGATGCTCGACTCCATGATCGAGAATTCCCGGCCGACCCGCGCCGAGGCCTCCGACGTGGCCAACGCGGTGCTCGACGGCGCGGACGCGGTGATGCTCTCCGGCGAGACCAGCGTCGGCAAGTACCCGGTGCTCACCGTCAGCACCATGGCGAAGATCGTCACCACCACCGAGGCCGGTTCGATCGGCGTGCCCCGGCTCCAGCACGACCCCCGTACCCACGGTGGCGCGTTGACCGTGGCCGCGTCCTCCATCGCCCGCGCCATCGGGGCGAAGGCCCTGGTCGCCTTCTCGCAGACCGGTGACACCGTCAAGCGGCTCAGCCGGCTGCACTGCGACCTGCCGCTGCTGGCGTTCACCCCGGTCCCCGAGGTCCGCAGCCAGCTCGCGCTGTGCTGGGGCGTGGAGACCTTCCTGATGCCGTTCGTGCAGCACACCGACGACATGTTCCGCCAGGTCGACCAGGCGTTGCTGGGCCTCAACCAGGCCACCCCCGGCGACTACGTGGTGATCGTCGCGGGCAGCCCGCCCGGCACCCCCGGCTCCACCAACACGCTGCGGGTGCACCAGCTCGGCTCCCTGGTCGACGCCGCCTCCGCCCGGGCGTTGCAGTGAGCGGGAGGAGCGCGCCGGGTTTGCGCGCCCCGCAGTCGCGAACAGAGCCAGCCCGGTGAGCGCGAGGAGTGGGCCGGGTTTGCGCGCCCCGCAGTCGCGAACAGAAGCAGGCCAGTGACCGGGCGCCCGGCGGCGACCGGCCAGGCCGCGGTCGACCAGCTCCTCGAGGTCCTCGACCTCGACCACACCGGCGCGACGACCTTCCGTGGGGTGAGCCCTTCGGTCGGTCCGCAGCGGGTGTTCGGGGGGCAGGTCGCCGGTCAGGCACTGGTCGCCGCCGGGCGCACGGTCGACCCGGAGCGGTTCGTGCACTCGCTGCACGGCTACTTCGTCCGGCCCGGCGATCCGGCCGAGCCGATCGACTACCAGGTGGAGAACGTCCGGGACGGGCGGTCCTTCTCGGTCCGCCGCTCGGTGGCGTTGCAGCACGACAAGCCGATCTTCTTCATGTCGGCGTCCTTCCAGCGGCAGGAACAGGCCCTGGAACACCAGGCGCCGACCCCGCCGGACGTGCCCGGCCCGGACGACGTCCCGACGATGTCCGACCGGTTGGCCCGCTACCCGGAGCGGCTCGGCATCTGGGGGCAGATCCCCCGCCCGATCGACGTCCGCTACGTCGGCGAGCCCGGCTGGGTACGCCCCGGCGACCGCCCCGCCGACCCGTACCAGCGGGTCTGGATGCGCATCGACGGCAAGCTGCCCGACGATCCGCTGCTGCACGCCTGCGCCCTGACCTACGCCTCCGACCTGACCCTGCTGGATTCGGTCCTGTCGGTGCACGGCGAGGTCTGGGGGCCGGGCGGCCTGGCCGGGGCGAGCCTGGACCACGCGCTGTGGTTCCACCGGTCGTTCCGGGCCGACGAGTGGTTCCTCTACGACTGCTGGAGCCCGTCGGCCTCCGGCGCGCGGGGCCTGGCCACCGGCCGGATGTTCACCCTCGACGGCCGGCACATCGCCAGCGCCGTCCAGGAGGGACTGCTGCGCCGCGTCGGCGACTGAACGCACCCGCCGCCGAGCGTGGCGGCGGGGCCGGCCGGGCTCAGTCAGAAGCTGCTGACCACCTTGACCAACGCCTCGTCGATGGTGGTCGGGTTCTTGGCGTCGAACGCCTTGCCGGCCGACGCCTTGGCGATCCGGTCCAGCGCGGCCAGGTCGGAGTCCTGGTCGAAGGCCACGCAGAAGACCTTCACCGGCTTGTTCGGGTCCAGCGCGATGTCCCGCAGCAGCCGGTTGAGGTCGCTGTCCTTCTGGTACTCGTTCTTGCCGTCGGTGAGCACCACCACCGCGTTGATCCGGTTCGGGTCGTACCTGTCGAGCAGGGTGCGGTGTGCCGCGCGGACGGTGGCGTACAGCGCGGTGTTGCCGCCGATGCGCAGCCCGGCGAGTTTCCGGTTGAACGCGTCCCGGTTCAGCGGCGCGAGCCGCACCTCCTCGCTGTACGGCCGCTTCGGCCGTTGCGGGGTCTCGCTGGAGAACGACCAGAGCGCCACCTGGTCGGCGGCGTTGAGCAGCCCGATAGCCTTGCTGGCGGCGTCGGTGGCCACCTGGAACCGGGTCCGGTCGCCGACACCGGCCTGCATCGAGCCGGAGGTGTCCACGGCGAGCAGGATGTTGGCCTTCTTGCGCAGGGTGTCCCAGCTGCCGAGGATCGCGCCGACCACCTCCGGGGTGGGCGGGTCGAAGTAGGTGAGCCGGTCGCCGCCCGGCCCGGCCACCGTGGCCAGCAGCGTCTCGGCGGGCCGGCGCTCGTCGTCCCGGAAGCCGAGGGCGGCGAAGCTGCGCTGTTGCGGGCCGTCCCGCAGGAACGCGAGGAAGTCCTCGGCGGCCTCGCGTTGCGCCGGGTCGGCCGACGGCAGCACCACGTACGGATGGTCGAGGTTGAAGGTGCCCTCCTTGGGGTGCACCGCCACCAGCGGGACCCGGGGCTTGCTGCCGGTGGGGCTGAGCTGGCCCTGGTTGTAGAGGTAGACCAGCTCCTCCTGAAGGACGATCGCGCTCATGTCGGTCGCCGGGGCGTCCCCGGTGGCGGCGGCGTCGGCCTCGGCGAGACCGCGCAGCAGGTCCACCGAGTCGTCGCTGTAGTGCGAGACGTTGGCCTCGATCCGCCGGACGAACTGGGTGACCGCCGGCTGGGCGAGGTCCTCGCTGGTCAGGTCGCTGGCCCGGTTGACCGCCGCGTAGTAGGTGGCGATGGTGGCGGCCAGGCCGGAGGTGGACAGGTGCGGATTGTCCTTGCCGAAGGTGAACCGGCCCCACTCGGGCCGCCCGAACGCCGCCCAGCCGGTGTCGCCGGAGAGGCCGAGCACGTCGGCCCAACCGAGCGGCCCGCGCTGCTGCACCAGTTCGCCCCGGTCCTTGGGCATGGCGATGACCAGGGGACTGTTGGCGATCGACGGGTACTGCCCGGGGGTCTGCGCGGGTCGGCCGGCCGCCTTGTCGAGCAGGCGTAGCTGCCCGGTCCACAGCGACGAGGTGGGCAGCCACACCTGCGGCTCGGCGACCTTGGGCTGGGTGAGGGCCCACCCGCCGGCCAGCGCCTCCATCGCCTCGCCCGAGTTGAGGCCGTGCACGGTCACCTGCGCGCACCGCCCGCCGAAGCGCCGGTCGGCGGCGTTGTACCGGTCGGCGAGCTGGGCGACCAGCTCGCTCTTCTCGGTGGAGGAGCTGACCTCCAGCGGTACGCAGTCCGCCCGGTCCGTGCCGGGGGCCGGCCGGACGTACAGGTACGCCCCGGCGATCACCGCTAGCCCCGCGACGACGGCCACCGCGTGCGGCAGCCACGGTCGGGCGGGACGCTGACCGGCGGGCATCGGCTCCTCCAGGGGTTCGTTCGGCGGGTCAGGCGTCGGTGCGGGGTGCCGGCACGGGCGGCGCGCCGGACTGCCCGATCGAGCCGTCCGGCGGGCCGGACGGGGTCAGCGCGGCGGCGACGAGCAGACGGACACCGTAGACCACGACGAGGGCGAGCAGACCGACGGCGGCGGCGGTGCCCACGTCGGTGCTGGCGACGTACCCGGTGGCGAAGCCGACCGCGCCGAGGAAGATCGCGAGGGACATCCCCCACGGGTCGGCCCACTGTCGACGCAGCCGCCGGCCGAAACCGTCCCGGGCCGCCGGTGGGGTGGCCGGCCGCTCCGTGGCGGCGGGCGGGGTGGGGGTCGGGGTGGACCAGGCCGCCGCCGGTGGGGCGGTCGGTGTCTGCGGCGCGGGGTGGGCGGTCGGCGTGGTGG